>NZ_JAZGQA010000014.1:0-39373 GCF_048593855.1 Yersinia sp. 2542 StPb PI | reverse complement strand
ATCATGCCTTTTTCTCTATCGCATGATGTTAATCATTAATGTCGACGCCAATATGCGCTACGCTTTTGGAATGATTGACGTTTTATTAACCATATGTTTTTCGCTGTTTTTGCATCAAAAATGTCGCATGCGCGCTGTTTTTGCAAAACAAATGTTGAACACGACTATAAAATAGGTACTTCCATGTCGAGTAAGCTAGTACTGGTTCTTAACTGCGGTAGCTCTTCCCTAAAATTTGCTATCATCGACGCGACCAACGGTGAAGAACACCTCTCTGGTTTAGCCGAATGCTTCCATCTGCCTGAAGCCCGCATCAAATGGAAACTTGATGGTGGCAAACAGGAAGCAGCATTGGGTGCTGGTGCAGCACACAGCGAAGCACTGAATTTCATTGTTAATACTATTCTGGCACAAAAACCAGAGCTTTCCGCTCAGTTGACAGCTATCGGTCACCGCATTGTTCATGGTGGCGAGAAATTTACAGCATCAGCTATCGTTACCGAAGAAGTTATTCAGGGTATCAAAGATTCCATCCCATTTGCACCACTGCATAACCCAGCTCACTTGATTGGTATCGCTGAAGCGTTGAAATCATTCCCAAATCTGGCTGATAAAAATGTCGCTGTCTTTGACACCGCTTTCCATCAGACCATGCCGGAAGAGTCTTATCTCTACGCCCTGCCGTACCGTTTATACAAAGAAAACGGTATCCGTCGCTATGGCGCACACGGCACCAGCCACTTCTACGTCAGTCAGGAAGCCGCTAAAACCCTGAACAAACCGCTGGAAGAACTGAACGTTATCACTTGCCATTTGGGCAACGGTGGTTCTGTCACTGCGGTTCGTAACGGTAAATGTGTTGACACCTCTATGGGCCTGACACCACTGGAAGGTTTGGTCATGGGCACCCGTAGTGGTGATATCGACCCGGCGATCATTTTCCATTTGTATGATGCCATGGGCATGAGCATGGAACAGATCAGCAAGCTGTTGACCAAAGAATCTGGCCTGCTGGGCCTGACTGAAGTCACCAGTGACTGCCGTTATGTTGAAGACAACTATGCAACTAAAGCAGATGCACGCCGCGCAATGGATGTGTTCTGTCATCGCCTGGCGAAATACATCGGTGCATATACTGCGCTGATGGATGGTCGTCTGGATGCCGTGGTCTTCACCGGCGGTATTGGTGAGAACGCCGCAATGGTACGTGAACTGACTTTGAACAAACTGGGCCTGTTGGGCTTTGAAATTGACCACGAACGCAACCTGGCAGCACGCTTTGGTAAATCAGGCACCATCACCAAAGAGGGCAGCCGCCTGGCTCTGGTTATCCCAACCAATGAAGAGCTGGTCATCGCACAAGACGCAGCCCGTCTGACTGCGTAAGAGTTTTTGACATATACCCAAAGTCATTGAAGTTGCAGGTAGGCGGCAAATGAATAAATCCCGATGAGCTTATTTACTTTAAGGTCAACGACTAGTCAGTGATTCGGGTGCATGAGCGTAGCCAACAACCCTGCGGCTTCAAGGACGAAGGGCATAACCGTAAAGAGGTTTAGCCGTGTCCCGTACAATAATGTTGATTCCTACCGGCACCAGCGTTGGTTTAACCAGCGTAAGCTTGGGTGTCATCCGTTCCATGGAACAAAAAGGTGTACGCCTGAGCGTATTCAAGCCAATCGCCCAGCCTCGTGCCGGTGATGATGCACCTGACCAAACCACCACCATCATTCGTGCGAACTCCAGCATCACTGCTGCTGAGCCGCTGAATATGGGTTATGTGGAAACCTTGCTGAGTTCTAACCAGCAAGACGTGTTAATGGAAGAGATTGTTGCCCGTTATCACGAAAATACCAAAGACGCAGAAGTGGTTCTGGTCGAAGGCTTGGTGCCAACACGCAAACATCAGTTTGCCAATGCATTGAACTATGAAATTGCTAAAACCCTGAATGCTGAAATCGTCTTTGTTATTGCTCTGGGTAATGACTCACCAGATCAGTTGAAAGAGCGTATCGAACTGGCTCGTTCCAGTTTCGGTGGCAGTAAAAACAAAAACATCACTGGCGTTATCATTAACAAATTGAATGCGCCGGTTGATGAACAAGGCCGTACCCGCCCTGACCTGTCTGAAATCTTTGATGATTCCACCAAGGCCAGCGTCGCGAACATCGATCCAAGCCAACTGTTTGCCAACAGCCCACTGCCAGTTCTGGGCTGTGTGCCGTGGAGCTTCGAGTTGATTGCAACTCGCGCCATTGATATGGCCAAGCACCTGAAAGCCACCATCATTAACCAAGGTGATATCAACACTCGCCGCGTTAAATCTGTGACTTTCTGTGCTCGTAGCATTCCGCATATGCTGGAACACTTCCGCCCGGGTTCTCTGCTGGTTACCTCAGCCGACCGTCCTGATGTGTTGGTTTCTGCTTGTTTGGCAGCCATGAATGGCGTTGAAATTGGTGCCATCCTGTTGACTGGCGGTTACGCTATTGATGAGCGTATCAACAGCCTGTGTGAACGTGCCTTCCAAACTGGCTTGCCAGTATTTATGGTTGATACCAATACTTGGCAGACCTCTTTGAGCCTGCAAAGCTTCAATCTGGAAGTCCCTGCAGATGACCATGAGCGTGTTGAAAAGCTGCAAAACTATGTTGCCAGCCATATCAGCAGTGATTGGATTGACTCTCTGAGTGCAACGTCTGAGCGTTCACGTCGCTTGTCACCACCAGCATTCCGCTACGAGCTGACCGAATTGGCCCGTAAAGCGGGTAAACGCATCGTGCTGCCAGAAGGCGATGAGCCACGTACCGTTAAAGCCGCTTCTATCTGTGCTGAACGCGGTATCGCAACTTGTGTGCTGCTGGGTAACCCAGAAGAGATCCAACGCGTTGCTGCCGCGCAAGGTGTTGAGCTGGGCAAAGGCGTTGAAATCATCGATCCTGTTGCTGTACGTGAGCAATATGTTCCGCGTCTGGTTGAGCTGCGTAAGAGCAAAGGCATGACCGAAGTGGTCGCGCGTGAACAGTTGGAAGACAACGTCGTTCTTGGCACCCTGATGCTGGAAAAAGGTGAAGTTGATGGTCTGGTTTCCGGTGCAGTACATACCACCGCAAACACCATCCGCCCACCATTGCAGTTGATCAAAACCGCGCCGGGCAGTTCACTGGTTTCTTCGGTGTTCTTTATGCTGCTGCCTGACCAGGTTCTGGTTTATGGTGACTGTGCAATCAACCCAGATCCAACGGCTGAACAACTGTCTGAGATTGCTATCCAATCTGCGGATTCTGCTGCGGCATTCGGCATTGAACCACGTGTGGCGATGATCTCTTACTCTACCGGTAATTCCGGTGCGGGTAGCGATGTCGAAAAAGTACGTGAAGCGACCCGTCTGGCACAGGAAAAACGCCCAGATTTGATCATCGATGGTCCGTTGCAATATGACGCGGCAATCATGGCGGATGTGGCTAAATCCAAAGCGCCTAACTCACCGGTTGCAGGTAAAGCCACCGTGTTCATCTTCCCAGACTTGAACACCGGTAACACTACCTATAAAGCGGTGCAACGCTCTGCTGACCTGATCTCTATCGGGCCGATGCTGCAAGGTATGCGTAAGCCAGTTAACGATTTGTCCCGTGGTGCATTGGTTGACGATATCGTCTATACCGTAGCACTAACGGCGATTCAATCCGCTCAGGCTGACGCCAGCGCATCTTAATTCTAAGATTACGTTGTCTAAGAAACGCCAGCCTTGTGCTGGCGTTTTTGTTTGTTGGCAAAGCGATTGGTTAGAACGCTTTCACCTCGCAACCACACTCGCCAAAAGACCGCATCGGTAAAATACGCCAACAAAAAAACCGCCATATAGGCGGTTTCTCTGTGCTGGTCCGGTAAGCGGCCTTTCCAGCTGGTTTGTATTGCTGTTGTAACGCAAGTACACCCACGTGTTGAGCATACTGTCTTGCTTGTGGTTGATTGTCAAGTGCTTAACGACTCGGTATTGGTGTACAATCGCACCGGGCCTTTTCGCCGCCTTAAGCAAGCGGGCATCGGTTTAAGGAAAGGAGTTCCAATGGCCGTAAACACAAGTACATCCACGTGCTTGTATTCACGGTAGTATCACCGGTGGTGCTGGCGTGAAGCGGTTTAAGCATGGACCGCACAATGAAACGATACTTTTGTATTGTGCTCGTTGTATTTGGTGCGTTGTTAACATCCGGGAATGGGGGTTGGCGTATTTTCAACAACTCAATCACGGTAATAATCAACACGTCAGGCAAGTAAGCCCGGTAGGCCGCCCTGCGGGGCGGTTTTCCTTTATTGCCTGGCGCGAGCTTCAGGTACTTTGCCGTGGCTCAAATTTATAGTTGAAACTCTGGCTAACGGGTTCACTCCATTCGTCATCTTCATCGCTCTCGAGCAGTTCGATCAACATCTTGCCAGCATCTTTACCCATCTTCCGGTAATCGATACGCATCGAAGTCAGCGTCGGGTGAGTCTGATCGCAGTTATCAGAACCATCCAGGCAGGCAACTGCGATCCCGCCGGGAATTTTCAGTAAGCGACGTTGGCATTCAAACAGTACTCCCAAAGCGATATCTTCGTGGCTGCAAATAACAGCATCCAGCTCAGGTTGGCGTTGCAGAATTTCCGTCAAGGCATAGCGACCAAACTGTAAGCTGGCTGTTTCTGGTGTGGTGACGGTTTGATCAGCATTTTTATAATGTTCCAGCATCGCTTTATGCCAGCCATTCAGTTGCTGACGTTGTAAGCGGTTATCCATATGAGCGCCAATAAAACCAATATTGTGATAGCCGCGCTCCAGTAAATGACGGCTTAATGCATAAGCGGATTCAAAAAATGCCGCCTCAAGGGTAATTTTCGCCCCTTTAAAATAGGACCCCACCACATTAACGGTAGGAATATTGGCCCGCTCGAGCAGTTGATAGGTTTTATCTGCCAGTTGTGAGCCAAATATCACCACGGCTGCCGGATTGCTTTGCAGTAACGTCATCAGTATTTCAGCTTCTTTCCGCTGACTATATTCATGGCAACCCAGCAATAACTGAAATTCATTTTTGTTCAGAATCTGTTGCAGCGCCTGCATAAATCGGGAGCTGGCTTTATCGGTCAGCGACGGAATCAAAACCGCCACGGTATCACTATGCCCCGAAGCCAAAGCCCCTGCCGTGCGATTGGGAATATATCCCAATGTTTCAACCGCTTGCTCTATCTTCTCACGTAACTTATCTGAAACCTGCTCCGGCGTTCGCAGCGCTCGGGAAACAGTCATCGACCCTACCCCAGCGTAATTCGCCACATCCGATAGAGTGACCCGCCCGGTATTACGGCGCTTGCGCGTTTTTTCCATGCTGAGTTCCTGCCTAATTAAAATTTCTTGTCGATTAAAATTTTCTGTCTGGATAAAACAAGCCAGTCCGCGGGGTCTCGACAATACATTGCATTGTATATGGCTTATTCCGAGATAGCCAAAGGCCCTGGCGCGACAAATGATAGCGCTATCACAAAATTTGATAGCGCTATCAGGTAGCGCTACCAATTGAGATATTCGTCACATTAATAGCAACGATAACTATCTACTCTCAGGTTAACAGTCATCGGGAGTCATCAATATCATGTTAAAAACACTGTTAACGTCAGACGTCATTCAGGTAGTTAGCCAGGCAAAAGACTGGCGTGATGCCATCGCCATTTCATGTAAGCCACTGATTGATAATGGCTCTATTGAAGCGCGCTATGTCGAGGCTATTTATCGCTCCCATGAGGCGATTGGCCCTTATTACGTCGTCGGCCCCGGCATTGCGATGCCACATGCCCGCCCGGAAGAAGGTGTGAATAAACTCGCTTTGGCATTAACCGTCATTACCGAGGGTGTCACTTTTAATGCTGAAGGTAATGACCCGGTCAAACTGCTCATAGTGTTAGCCGCGACAGACAGCAACAGCCACATCGAGGCTATTTCTCAACTCGCTCAGTTGTTCGATAACGATAACGATGTACAAACCCTACTTAATGCGCAAACGCCGCAAGAGATCCAATCTGTCATTGCGCGTTATTAATCACAGCATTCTGTACGGATAATAATTTTAAGGGGAAAAAAAATGAAAATTACAGTGGTTTGCGGTAACGGCTTAGGTACCAGCCTGATGATGGAAATCAGCATCAAAAGTATTCTGAAAGAGCTGGCAGTCACAGCCGAAGTGGATCATGTGGATCTTGGCTCTGCCAAAGGGACACCAAGCGACATCTTCATCGGTACCAAAGATATTGCCGAACAGCTCATTGCTCAGGCCGTTGGTGGCAAAATCGTTGCTCTTGATAACATGATTGATAAAAAAGCCATGAAAGAACGTTTGTCTGTGGCATTAACTGAATTAGGCGCGCTGTAAGCGGAGGCTGGTATGGATTTCTTTCGTTTCTTAATGAGTGATGTGCTTTCTGAGCCGGCTGTTCTGGTCGGTTTGATCGCGTTAATCGGCCTGATTGCCCAGAAAAAACCGGTGACTGAGTGTATTAAAGGCACCGTAAAGACCATCATGGGCTTTGTGATTTTAGGTGCGGGTGCTGGCCTGGTGGTTTCATCTCTGGGTGATTTTGCCAATATCTTCCAACACGCTTTCGGTATTCAGGGCGTGGTGCCAAATAACGAAGCGATCGTTTCTGTGGCACAAAAGAGTTTTGGTAAAGAGATGGCGATGATTATGTTCTTCGCTATGGTGATCAATATTCTGATTGCCCGCTTTACGCCATGGAAATTTATCTTCCTGACCGGTCACCACACCCTGTTTATGTCGATGATGGTGGCAGTAATTCTGGCCACCGCAGGTATCAGTGGCGTGACACTGATTGTGATCGGTTCGTTGGTGGTTGGGGTTGCGATGGTGTTCTTCCCAGCCATTGCCCACCCTTACATGAAAAAAGTGACCGGTTCTGATGATGTGGCAATTGGCCACTTCTCTACCTTGTCTTATGTGCTGGCTGGCTTTATTGGTAGCAAATTCGGTAATAAAGAACATTCGACTGAAGATATGAATGTGCCGAAAAGCTTGCTGTTTCTGCGTGATACACCAGTGGCTATCTCATTCACCATGTGTATCATTTTCATCGTGACTTGCCTGTTCGCCGGGCCGGAAGTAGTGAAAAGCCTGAGTGGCGGTAAGAACTGGTTCATGTTCTCGCTGATGCAATCCATCACTTTCGCCGCAGGTGTGTACATCATCCTGCAAGGTGTACGTATGGTTATTGCTGAGATAGTGCCAGCATTTAAAGGGATTTCAGATAAGTTAGTTCCTAATGCAAAACCTGCATTGGATTGCCCGGTGGTGTTCCCTTATGCACCTAATGCGGTTCTGGTTGGCTTCCTGAGCAGCTTTGCCGCAGGTCTTATCGGTATGTTCGCGCTCTATTTGATGAACATGACCGTGATTATCCCAGGCGTCGTTCCTCACTTCTTCGTTGGTGCGGCTGCGGGCGTATTTGGTAATGCAACCGGTGGCCGCCGTGGCGCTATTTTAGGTGCCTTCGCACAGGGCTTGTTGATTACCTTCCTGCCAGTCTTCCTACTGCCAGTGCTGGGTGATATCGGCTTTGCCAATACCACATTCAGTGATGCCGACTTTGGTGCGCTGGGTATCTTGCTGGGTATTATTGTAAGATAATCAGTGAGATGACGGTGAGATACACAAAAGCCCCTGAGAAGGGGCTTTTTATATGGCTAAGCGGGAATCAATCTTCGCGTGGGGTAATTTTACCGTAATCCTGCTCATTGTTGCGCGTCAGCCACAGTGACAGCGCTTTCAGAGAGTCAGGGGTAAATTCGTCACAACGGGCAGTGATATCTTCCGGTACCATCCAGCATACTTCTTCAATTTCCTCAGCCTGTAGTGCAAACGGCCCATGGGACACGCAACTGAATAATCCGCCCCATACCCGACAGCACTCTTCTTCAAAATAAAACAGGCCATGTTCGGCAAACGGGACACCGGCTATCCCTAACTCTTCCTCTGCCTCACGCCGCGCAGATTCCAGGTAGTTTTCACCACTCTGCACCACCCCCCCCGCAGTGGCATCCAGTTTACCGGGATAGAAATCTTTACTCTCGGTACGACCTTGTACCAGAATTTTCCCCATTCCATCGTGCACCACAATATAGGTAGCACGGTGGCGTAGTCGTTGAGCTCTCATTTGTTGACGGCTGGATTGAGCAATAACGTCATTTTGCTCATCAACAATATCAACCCACTCGATGACTGCTGCTGGATTTTGCTCCACCATCCTCTGAAACCTTCTATCTGGGCGCGGTGAGACTCGCGCAATTGTTAATTATATGTTTACCCTCTGACATAACGTCAATCACTTTGGGTAACTAACTATTTATAATAGTTTTTTTAAATTCAATTGGGTGACAGATTCATCATTATGTAGGGTCAGAACCTGTAAAACCCCCTCTTCTAACATGCCATAACTTGCCGGGTACCCACCTTTGGGGATACTGACTGAACCTGGATTAAAGCAAATAACCTCTCCCTGCCACCGAGCTTCAGGCAGATGAGTATGACCATAGACTAAGACATCACCATTACGCAACGGAGGAAGTGCGCCAGGGTGATAAAGGTGACCATGCGTCAAAAATAGACGGGTTTCTGGCATAATAATCTGCTGCCAACCCGCCATCATCGGGAACTGCAATAACATCTGATCCACTTCACTGTCGCAGTTGCCACGAACCGCAATGACCCTTTCTTTATAGGCATTAAGGCGCTGTGCCACCTCTGCTGGCTGATAACCTGCGGGCAACGCATTGCGTGGCCCGTGGTTAAGAAAATCACCCAATAGCACCAGCCATTGCGCACCACTGCGCTCGAAGGTAGCCAACACCTTTTCCGTTGCGGGCAACGAACCATGCAGGTCAGAAGCAAACATTAACTTCATGATATCGTCTTCTCTTAGGTCTACTCTCAGCAAATCAGGCGACGTAAACGCCATGGCACTTAATGAGAGATAAAAGAAGCCTATTCTATCATCCAATTGATCGGATTAATCCGATAAAAATCGATATCTGTTATGCAAAAATTTTATCGCAAAAAGCAGCGCCGACATGAAAAAAAATATCAGCGCAAGGTGAACGACAATACGAGGAAACCGTTATAATGAGGGTTGAGATACCAATTCATCCAATGTCACAGGATTGAATAAATATCCCTGCATTGCATCAATATTGCTACCCTTAAGTTGCGCTGACTCATCTTCATTTTCCACGCCCACCACAATGACACCGAGGCAATATTTCTTAATGTTATTGATTAAGATCGGGAAGGTATGCTTATTGTGCTGCCAGAAAAAATGCTTATCGATTTTTACATATTCAAAAATATTGGCTGTGACCGCATTCAAGGTGGAGCCGCCGCTGCCCAAATCATCCAGCCATAACGGATACCGCTGCGCCAATTCCCGTAACAATGGGTTATTCATACCATCGGATAAATTAGAAAAAGTCTCCATGATCTCCAACCGTAGGAAGGGCATCTCATCTAACAACTGGCGCGTTGCGGCATCAGTCACAATCACTCCCGCCAAATCAAAATCAATATTGATTGAGAGCAAAACATGGTGCGTGATAAACCAAGCGCTATAGGCTTTTACTGCACGCAATTGATCCTGGAATAAATTAGTCTTTCCGTCGACATCTAATTCTTTAATAAACTTTTCAACATCGATGGGCAAATCAACCGATTTAGCTGAAAATCGGCTTAATAGCTCTACTGCCAGTAAGCTACCATCTTGTCTATGTATGGGTTCGCATACATAAGAACAATTAACTTCGATATTTAGCTTCATGCGCACCTGAAAAAGTGTATGGACAACAATGAGATCACAACCAGATCTCAGCCGGAGGATTTATAAGCCACCGTGAGTTTTTATAAAACACCCAATATTTATTTATAAAACATCCAAACTTCACAAGGGAGAAGGCCAACTGCCCTCTCGTCCATTCAGGTTAGTCTGTTTACTCTAGCAGAAATTCGCAAAATCAGTGTTTTAAAAATAATCAGGGTATGGCTTATAGTCGTTCTTGTTGCTCAGAAAAAATAACCATCCCGGCCGTTTTCTACCGTCGAAGTGGTATTACTTAAGCACTCAATACCGTATTAATCGGACAGATTGGTGCATTTATTTAGTTAAAAAATTTTATTTTTCCAAATGATGTGACTCACCAGACGCTCTGATGAGATAAAATTTTAATCTCAAGATATGCTCAGTATCGTAGGAGAAGAGCGTAGGTTAGCCTATGCTGAAAGAGACACCAGACTGCCACTATTCAGGCATCAAGTAAGTGATTTGGGTAAGTGAACGCAGATAACACCTCTGCGGCTTCAAATAAGAAGGGAATAAATGGAGGTTGGCTATGCGTATATTAATAACCGGAGCTACAGGCCTAATAGGGCGCAGTCTGACTGCCTTCCTTTTATCGCAAGCCCATCAAGTAACCGCACTGACCCGTGACATTCAGCGGGCAAATCAGGTACTCGGCGCACAAGTCACCTGCTGGTCAACGCTGGATGATAAACATGATCTCAATGATTTTGATGCAGTAATCAACCTGGCCGGTGAGCCTATTGCGGAAAAACGCTGGACCTCGCAGCAAAAAGAAATTCTATGCCAAAGCCGCTGGCAGATAACCGAGCGCCTGACCACGCTAATACAGGCCAGCACTACACCGCCAGCAGTATTTATTTCAGGGTCCGCCGTTGGCTTTTATGGTGATCAGGGGCAAGCTCTGGTTACCGAAGAAGAGACGCCACATGATGAATTTACCCATCAGTTGTGCGAGCGCTGGGAAAATCTGGCGCGGGCGGCTGAAAGTAGTCATACCCGTGTTTGCCTGTTACGCACCGGTATTGTATTAGCGCCACACGGCGGTGCACTAGCCAAAATGGTCCCGCTATTACGTCTTGGATTGGGTGGCCCGATAGGGGATGGTCGCCAATATCTACCCTGGATCCATATCGATGATATGGTACATGGTATCCATTATTTGCTGACCACCGATGGCCTCAAGGGTCCATTTAATATGGTTTCGCCTTATCCGGTACATAACGAGCAATTTATTGCCACGCTGGCCGACGTGTTAGACAGACCAGCGGTTATCCGCACACCTGCCGCCGCGATTCGTTTATTACTGGGTGAATCCGCAGCGTTAGTGTTGGGCGGGCAACGGGCAGTGCCGAAACGATTGGAAGAAGCCGGTTTTGGTTTTCGTTATTTTGAACTGGAAGAAGCACTGCGCAATGTGCTGCACAAACCCTCAGCTTAATCAAACTGCTGCGGGATAGATAAAATCGCTATCCCGCAGAGATGTTACTTCAGTGCACCAGAAAGGAACTGCTGCAAGCGGGTACTCTTTGGGTTACCAAAAAGTTCAGCCGGCGGGCCTTCCTCTTCAATTACGCCTTTGTGTAAAAAGATAACATGGCTGGAGACATGACGGGCAAACTCCATTTCATGGGTTACCACCACCATAGTTTTCCCCTCCTCTGCCAGCTTTTGCATAATACGCAATACTTCACCGACTAATTCAGGATCAAGTGCGGAGGTGGGTTCATCAAACAGTAATACATCCGGTTCCATCGCCAATGCCCGGGCAATGGAGACGCGTTGCTGTTGCCCACCAGATAGGTGCACCGGATATTTGGCGCGTGCGCGCTCATCAATTCCGACTTTATCCAGATAACGGATAGCCCGCTCTTTGGCTACTGACTTACTCAGCCCCAAGACTTGAACCGGCGCCTCCATCACATTCTCCAACACCGTCATATGGCTCCACAAATTAAAATGTTGGAATACCATCGTCAGGCGAGTTCGTAACAGTTGCAGCTCTTTTTTATCAAAAACTTTCAACTGCCCATCTTTATCTCGTACCAAACGGATATCACGATTATTTACACTAATCGAGCCTTCACTGGGTTTTTCCAAAAAGTTGATACAGCGTAAAAAGGTGCTTTTCCCTGAACCGGAAGAACCAATAATGGAGATAACATCCCCTGCTTTAGCTGAAAGTGAAACGCCCTTGAGTACTTCGTGTTCACCGTAATGCTTATGCAATTCCGTCACAGACAGTTTGGTTTCAGCTATTTTAGTTTCTAATGTGTCAGTCATAAGGTCTCCGTACTTAATGCGATGCCTGAGGTTTTATATGAGCCAGCCAACGTTTCTCTGCCTGGCGGAACAGGCTAATTAGCGTAAAGGAGATAATCAGATAAAGTACGGCAGCAATACCAAAAGCATAAAACGGCTGATAAGTTGCGGCGTTAATATCTCGCGCTATTTTCAGAATATCTGGCACTGTGGCAGTAAATGCCAGAGCGGTAGAGTGCAGCATTAAGATGACCTCATTACTGTAGGCCGGTAAGGCAATACGCAGTGCAGAAGGTAAAATAATACAGCGATACAATTTAAAACGTGAAAAACCATAGGCTCTGGCGGCTTCGATTTCACCGTGTGGCACCGAACGAATGGCACCGGCGAAAATCTCAGTGGTATAAGCACAGGTATTCAGTGTCAGCGCCAAAATAGTGCAATTCAAGCCACTGCGGAAAAAGGCATTTAACAGGTCATTGCCTCGGACAATCTCTAAACTGTACATACCGGAATAGAATACCAATAATTGTACATATAAAGGCGTGCCACGAAAGATATAAGTAAAAACCCAGACCGGCAAACGAATCCAACGCCGTTCGGCTACCCTTGCGACGGCCAAAGGAATTGCCAGCAACCCGCCCATCACTACCGAGGAAATAAGTAACCATAAGGTGACAGCCATCCCGGTAAAGCGGTAGCCATCGCTCCAGAGCAACGCTTGCCAATATTGTTGCAGGATTTCTATCATAGCTCAGCCCTCTTCACCCCATGGGAATAGCGCCGTTCTAGCCACAGTAATACGCCATTCGATACCGTGGTGAAGATGAGATAGACCACACCGGCCACTAAAGCGAAGAAAAACGGCTGGTAAGTCCCTTTGCCTGCCAACTGTGTGGCTTTAACCACATCATTTAATCCCAGAATAGAGACCAATGCCGTTGCCTTTAGAATGACTTGCCAGTTATTGCCAATACCCGGCAGTGCGTAGCGCATCATGGCAGGAAACATTATTCTGCGGAAAATCTGGCTAGGGGTGAAACCAAATGCCGTCGCCGCCTCAATTTGGCCGCTGGGTACGGCCATATATGCGCCACGGAAGGTTTCAGTGAAATAAGCACCATAGATAAAGCCAAGGGTAATAATCCCAGCGGAGAGAGGATCAATATTGATTTGTTCAAAACCAATTGATTCAGTAATGCTATTTAGGGTTATCTGCAAACCATAGAAGATAAGCAGCATTAAGACTAAATCGGGTACACCACGGATCAGCGTGGTGTAACACTCAAACAAGCCAGATAACAGCCGGTTTGATGATAACTTTCCACCGGCACCAATCAAGCCGATAATCACTGACAGCAGCACTGAACACAGTGCCAACTCCAGCGTCACCAGCGCACCTTCAAATATCAGTTTCGAATATCCATCCAGCATCTGGGTTATCCTGTTTTACTGAGTAAGGAGTCTGGTTAATTGCTATGTTTAATTGCATGTAGAGGCCCCTGCCACTCTCGGCAGAGGCTCTAACGGCAAAGGTGCTTAACCGCCGTAAACATCAAAATCGAAATATTTTTTCGCGAGCTTGTCGTAGGTGCCATCTTTGCGCATTTCTGCAAAGGCTTTATCCAGCGCCGCTTTCAGTTCCGCATCATCTTTACGCAAGCCCATACCGGTACCTACGCCAAAGAACTGATCATTTTTTACTGATGGGCCGGCGAAAGCATAGCCTTTACCCGCTTCTTGTTTCAGGAAACCTTCACTGCCTGCAACTTCATCCTGAAAAGCCGCATCAATGCGCCCTGAAGCCAAGTCAGCGTAGATCAAGTCCTGATTTTGATAGGCAACCACATCGATACCTTTTGGCTGCCACTCAGCATTGGCGAATGCTTCCTGCGTAGAGCCTTGCAACACCCCAACACGTTTGCCTTTCAAGGCGACTAATGTTGGCTCGATTTTACTGTCTTTGGTCGCGATTAAACGGGCATTGGCAGCGTAAAGTTTGTCGGTGAAAGCAATCTCTTTCTGGCGTTTTTCAGTGATGGAGAGTGAGGAGATAATGGCATCGATTTTTTTGGCTTTGAGTGATGGGATTAATGCATCGAAGTCACTTTCAACAAAAGTACATTTAGTATCGATACGTTTGCATAACTCTTTTGCTATATCGATATCAAAACCTACCAATTCACCACTGGCATTTTTGGATTCAAAAGGAGCATAAGTTGGATCAGTACCAATTTTGACATCTTTCGGAATGGCAGCAAAAGCACTGCTGGCAGCAGCTAATGCTAAGACTAGCGGAAGAACCAACATCTTCTTATTCATACATAACCCTCAAATTGATTTTCGATGCCAGAAAGCGCGTTAATGTTCTGTACAACCCAGAGCGTTCATAAATCAATTTGCAGTAATCGTGCCAGTAATCATCTGGTAGGAAAGCTAATTCCACCACCGCTTAATTAGCACGATCACCACGAAATACAGGCATCAAGTCGTATACAAAAATCGAATACCACACTCATGCCATGATACGCGTTCTAAAACAGGATCATTGTGGTGCATAATCCGCCCCATTTCAGTGCGATGTTGCACAAATGTATCAATTAAGGGAAAAATGTTAATTATTGCCTTGCCATCGTGTAAACAGGTCTTCAGGCAGTTCGATGTCAAATTGATCGATAACCCGATTAACGGTCTGATCAACAATATCTTGAATGGTTTGTGGTCGATGATAAAACGCAGGCATTGGCGGCATAATGGTAGCGCCCAGCTCAGCGGCTTGTACCAGCAGGCGTAAATGCCCTAAATGCAACGGGGTTTCACGCACACATAACACTAGCGGGCGGCGCTCTTTTAAGATCACATCCGCGGCGCGGGTGAGCAAACCCTCGGTATAGCTATGGACAATTCCAGATAACGTTTTGATTGAACAGGGTAAAATAACCATACCTTGCGTTTTGAATGATCCGGATGAGATACAAGCAGCAATGTCACGTGAGTCATGTACAACATCGGCCAGTGCCTGCACATCCTTCACGCTGAATTCCGTTTCCAGCGCCAGCGTCTGGCGCGCCGCATTACTGAGAATAAGATGAGTTTCCACACCCTCGACATGTTGCAGCACCTGTAACAGCCGTACGCCATAAATGGCACCGCTGGCACCGCTAATGCCGATAATAAGTCGTTTCATGGGGTATAGCCTCGCACTGACGTTATGCCTTATAGAGTGAGCATAACATAAAGAAATATCGCCCGACTTTGCCGTATCAAGTACGGATTAGCAAGTTATTGGCCCCGTTTTTCCACAATACCCATGGCCCTCGGCTAGATAACAAAAAAGGTGCACCGCGCCGGAACGCTGGTTGCACCTTTTTGATTCATGATCTGCTTTTCGCTAAATATACCCAGGTATACCCAAAATAATTCAAATTGCAGGAAGGCGGCAACGAAATGAACCCAAGGAGTTGAGATAACTCAATGACTTGGGTGACAAATCTGTCAGGAGCAGATTTGAACGCTGCTTGCAGCGGCCTCGCAGAGGCGAGGCCTATGGACGGGCCGAGTAGTGATGGCAGCCAACGTACATGCAGTTTGAAGTATGAAGGGTATATTACCCTTCGTTATGCATCTCCAGATTCTCGGCTTCGTTATGATTACGTAATGCCTGCGCATCATCGTTACGTAACGACTCAAGATATTCCAGATAGCTCTGATCGACATCTTTAGTCACGTAAACGCCGTTAAAGACCGAGCACTCAAACTGGGTGATGTCTGGGTTATCTTCGCGTACTGCCTCGATAAGATCGCTAAGGTCCTGGAAAATCAGCGCATCGGCACCAATCAACTGGCGGATTTCATCCACTTCACGACCATGGGCAATCAATTCGTTCGCACTTGGCATATCAATGCCATACACATTCGGGAAACGAATTTCCGGTGCCGCAGAGGCGAAATAGACCTTCTTCGCCCCAGCCTCACGCGCCATCTCGACAATCTGTTCTGATGTGGTGCCACGCACGATAGAGTCATCCACTAATAAGACGTTCTTATCACGGAACTCTGCGCGGTTGGCATTCAGTTTACGGCGCACAGATTTACGACGTTCCTGCTGACCCGGCATGATAAAGGTACGGCCAACATAACGGTTTTTCACAAACCCCTGGCGGTACGGTTTATCCAGAATACGGGCGATTTCCAGCGCGATATCGCAAGATGTTTCCGGGATAGGAATGACAACATCAATATCCAGATCTTCCCACTGCTTGGCAATTTTGGCACCCAACTTCTGGCCCATGCGCACGCGCGCACTGTAGACAGAAATTTTATCCATAAAGGAGTCTGGGCGAGCAAAATACACATACTCAAACAAGCACGGATTGTATTTCGGATTTTCAGCACACTGGCGGGTAAACAACTGGCCTTTTTCCGTGATATACACAGCTTCGCCCGGCGCAACATCCCGCAGGAATTCAAAGCCAAGGGTATCCAGTGCCACACTTTCAGAAGCGACCATATATTCATTGCGGCCATCAACTAACGTGCGTTTACCAATAACCAGCGGGCGAATACCGTTAGGGTCACGGAACGCGACCATCCCGTGGCCGATAATCATCGCAACACAAGCGTATGCCCCACGGATCAACTGATGTGTTGCGGCAACAGCAGCAAAAATATTGTCTGATTCCAACGGATAATGTTGGAAACGGTCCAATTCACTGGCAAAAATATTCAGCAAAATTTCCGAGTCAGAAGTGGTGTTCACATGACGGCGAGAAACTTCGAATAATTTCTTTCTCAGTTGGTGAGCGTTAGTCAGATTACCGTTATGAGCGAGAGTGATGCCAAACGGTGAGTTAACGTAGAAAGGCTGAGCCTCGGAAGCACTGGAACTGCCAGCCGTCGGGTAACGAACATGGCCAATACCCATATTCCCCTGTAAGCGCAGCATATGCCGGGTTTCAAATACATCCTTCACCAAGCCGTTTGCTTTACGCAGCCGGAACCCATTATGGGCATCAATGGTAACGATGCCCGCAGCATCCTGGCCTCGGTGCTGAAGCACCGTCAGCGCATCATAAATCGACTGGTTTACCGGTGCAAAACCGGCGATACCGACAATACCGCACATGTTGTCTTTTCCTCATAAGCCGCTCCGAATCGGTAATTGATTCGGTAAGAAACTCGACGTGCTCTGCAGGTAGTCAAAGAACCACCTGATTATATAACTGAACTGCGGGATTAATTGTGACTGTTTCCAGTCAACACTCTGTGAGAAGCCGGTAAACGTATCCAGAAAGAACAGCATGGCAGAGACTATCAGAACACCTCGCAGCGCGCCAAAACAGACACCCAGCACCCTGTCAGTTCCTGATAAACCAGTACGTTCAACCAACGAACTAATCACATAGTTAACAATAGCCCCGACGATCAATGTCGCGATGAACAAAATGCCGATGGCAATTCCGTTGCGAACTACTTCATCTTCAAAACGCGTGAAATAGACAGCAAGGTAAGTGTAAAAATGGCTGGCAACAAAAAACGCACATCCCCATGTTACAAGTGACAATGCTTCACGGACAAAACCTCGGATTAAGCTGACCAATGCAGAAAATCCGATAATCCCTATAATGACGTAATCAATCCAGACCATGACTATTCCAATGACGAAATCGCCGCTGCATCCTGTTCGCGGCGAATTCTAACAGAAAAAGAAAACGTTTGCGTAGGGGAATTCTTACCCGCGACAAATTAAAGTGCGGCGATTTTAAAAACAACAATCGCCGCACAAACTTAGCTCAAAAACCCCGTACACCCTGATATCTTAACTCTCGGCATAAACCTTAACGCGCCGTGCCATAGGGCTTAACTTGCCCATTCAGGCCGCTTAATGAATTAAGCTCTGGCAGCGCAGATTGCAATTTTTGTTTTGACGCATCTGGCCCGACATACACACGGGTTATTTGGCCTTGAACCGGCGTTGCTGGCACCGTAAACGCCCGATGACCTGACAAGCGCAGCGTCGCCACGATTTCATTCACTTTAGCTGCGTTTTTCAACGCGCCCAGTTGGACGACATAAGCCTGCCCTACCGGTGCTTTTTCTTCTGTGACCGGTTTAGTTTCCGGCTGAACGTCCGGTTTAACCTCAGGTTTAGGTTTCACTTCCTGCGGTTTTTTCTCTACCGGTAGCGGTTTGACCTCAACCGGTTTCTTCTCAACAGGTTTCACCTCAACCGGCTTACTCTGTATCACTGGCGGTGCCACGATAGTCGGTTCAGACGGAGGGTTACCAGCATCATTAGCAGCCTGAGAGGCGGAATCATCTTTGGGGACATCCACGGCTTGCGCCGCACCTTCCGGTGGAGCAATAGGCAGAGGTTGACTGACCGGACCAACCGCATCGATCTCCTGACTATCACCTGGTTTTGGCACTAATGGGATAGCGGCGAACTCATCCTCATAATGCTTCTTTTTACCATCCAGTAGCCCCGGCAGCACAATCACGCCTAACGCCACCAGAATTATGGTCCCGACTAAACGGTTCTGGAACTTACTTGCCACTCGCACTCCCAATTCAATGCCTTGATAAACTCAAGTTGTCACAAATTCAGGCTGTCACAAATCCAATACAGCCATCACATGAGCGACAGTATGGAAAGAACCACAGACAATAACCACATCCTGTGGTTTTGCATCCAACATAGCCTGACGCCAGGCCGTTTCTACATCGCTAAACTGGCGTGATAACACCAAATGCTCGGCTAATTGCTCCGCCGTCGCCCCACGCGGCCCTTCAAGCGGCGCGCAGTACCATTCATCGACTTGTTCAGATAAACAGGCCAGCGTCCCGCCGATATCTTTATCTGATAGCATACCTACCACAGCCCGTACTTTACCGTGTTTCGGCAATCGAGCCAGCCTGTCGGTGAGATAACGTGCTGCATGCGGGTTATGGGCTACATCCAAAATCAGCAGTGGTTGCTCACTGACAACCTGAAAACGCCCCGGCAAACTGGCAGCCAACAAACCCTGGCGAATAACCTCATCGCTTAAAGGCAGGCCGGAATAGTGCAATACTGCCAGAGCTGTCGCCGCATTCGCCAAGGGTACATTGGGTAAGGGTAGATGGGTCCAATGATGGTTGCCACACTGCCAATCCCAGCTATTTTCTTGTTGTTCACCTGGCTGTTGTTGGCTAAACCGCCATGCGTCATCACGGCGATACAGCGGCGCCCCCAATTGCGCCGCAACATCGGCAATCGACTGCGGCATATCCGGTTCGCCAACCACGGCAGGTTTCCCCGCACGGAAAACACCGGCCTTCTCGCGGCCAATGCTTTCTCGATCGAAGCCCAACCAGTCAGTATGGTCTATGGCAATACTGGTGATAGCCGCAACATCAGAATCGACTATATTGGTCGCATCCAAACGTCCACCCAGCCCCACTTCCAGAATCACTACATCAAGCTTAGCCTGCTTAAATAATTGCAGCGCAGATAAGGTGCCAAATTCGAAGTAAGTCAGTGAGATACCCGCACGCCCGGCTTCAATTTGAGCAAAAGAGTGGCTGTGTTCAGCCTCAGACAGTTCTTGCCCCTGAATACGGACTCGCTCGGTGTAACGCAAAAGGTGAGGTGAGCTGTAAACCCCGACCCGCAGACCCGCTGCAAGTAAAATTGATTCCAGGGTACAACAGGTGGTGCCTTTGCCATTAGTACCGGCAACGGTGAAGACTTTTGGGGCAGGGTTAAGCAGATCCAAACGCTCAGCAACCTGTTTAACACGTTCCAGACCCAACTCGATGGGTTGAGAGTGCAAACGTTCAAGATAGTAAAGCCACGCGGCCAAAGGCGACGTGGCTTGGGGAGTTTGATGGTTTTTCATAAGTCCCGTCACTGGCCTTTATATCCTTCGTACTTGAAGCCGCAGGGTTGTTAGCTGCGTTCATTCACCCGAATCACTGACTTAAGTCAGTGATTCGGGATTTATTCGCTTGCTGCCTACCTGCGGCTCCAATTACTTTGGGTATATCTTTTCTTATTGAAAGCAGCAAAGCTTAAGTTGCGACCATGCACAACCACCGGGCATCACCTTATCAGGGTGATGCCCGTGGGGATAATCAGGCTTCAGCCTGATTATCCGCCTGGACTGTATCAGCTTTGTTCTCAGCCACATCAGGTTGTGGCTGATGCGTTAATTTAGACAAGATGCTGGCAATTGTCTGACGCATCACCGGGCGGCGAACGATCATGTCGATAGCGCCTTTTTCAATCAAGAACTCACTGCGCTGGAAGCCCGGCGGCAGTTTTTCCCGAACGGTTTGCTCAATAACCCGTGGACCAGCAAAACCGATTAAGGCTTTTGGTTCTGCGATATTGATATCACCCAACATTGCCAGACTGGCGGAGACGCCACCCATGGTAGGGTCCGTCAGCACAGAAATGTACGGCAAGCCACGCTCTTGCATTTTAGCCAGAGCAGCACTGGTTTTTGCCATCTGCATCAGTGACATCAATGCTTCCTGCATACGAGCACCACCACTGGAGGAGAAGCACACCAACGGGCAATTATCTTCCAGCGCCTGCTCAACTGCACGCACAAAACGGGCACCCACTACTGACGCCATTGATCCACCCATAAAGGCAAATTCAAATGAAGCGGCAACGATCGGCATCCCTTGTAAGGTCCCTTTCATGGCAACCAAAGCGTCTTTTTCGCCGGTATCTTTTTGTGCGGCAGAAATGCGATCTTTATACTTTTTGGAATCCTTAAATTTCAGGATATCCTTCGGCTCCAGTTCGCTACCCAATTCAACTTCACTGCCCGCATCCAGTAGCATATGTAACCGTGCACGGGCTGTCATACGCATGTGGTGATCACACTTAGGACAAACTTCCAGATTACGCTCTAACTCGGCACGGTAAAGCACCTGACCGCAACTGTCACATTTCGTCCACACCCCTTCAGGAATACTCGCTTTACGGGTTTGTGTAATATTGCTTTTGTTAAGAATTCGTTCAATCCAGCTCATCGATGACCTTTCTGTTTGAACCTGGCTGTTGCCAGTCCGCTGTTCATGCTTTAACCATCTCCCTGAAAACATCCCAACAAAAAATGCCTGAGATACACGCCATTACAACGTGGCTAAGGCACAGGAACTCGGGTTGTCCGCAGGAACAGACCATAAATGTCACTCATTAAACCATATTGGCTCGACAGTGTAGATAAAAAACTGGTCGAACCCACGGCTTAGGTAACGTTTTTACTG
The DNA here is from genome assembly GCF_048593855.1 of Yersinia sp. 2542 StPb PI. NCBI lineage: Bacteria > Pseudomonadati > Pseudomonadota > Gammaproteobacteria > Enterobacterales > Yersiniaceae > Yersinia > Yersinia sp. 2542 StPb PI. The sequence goes on along the minus strand of NZ_JAZGQA010000014.1, from coordinate 17,956 downwards.
ATTTTTTTGCCGTGATTGCGCGCGCCGATGCCGCCATACCTCAAATACACCCGGCAAAATTGACACCACAATAATGGCAACGATTAGCAATTTCAGATTGTTCTGCACGATAGGTACGTTACCAAACAGATAACCAGCATAGGTGAATAACAGCACCCATACCAACGCCCCAATCACGTTATAAGCCGCAAAGTGGCGATAAGACATTTTACCCATTCCGGCGACAAACGGCGCAAAAGTGCGGATAATCGGGACAAAACGTGCCAAAACAATCGCTTTACCGCCATGTTTTTCGTAGAACTGATGGGTTTTTTCCAGATAACTGCGGCGGAAAATTTTGGAGTCCGGGTTACTGAATAGTTTCTCTCCGAACACCCGCCCAATGGTGTAGTTAATAGCATCGCCCAAAATAGCGGCGGTAACCATCAGTGCCACCATAATGTGCACATTGATATCATTGGACGGTAATGCTGCCAACGCACCGGCCACAAACAGCAAAGAATCCCCTGGCAGGAACGGCGTCACCACCAGACCGGTTTCACAGAATAAGATCAGGAATAAAATGGCGTAAACCCAAACCCCATACTGCGCCACCAGCTCCGCCAGATGGACATCAATATGCAAAATAAAATCAATAACGAAACGTATAAATTCCATAAATACTCTCAAATGGTAAACATACTTGTGCTTTGAGTGAGTGAGATTAGCTGAACTTCCTTAGGTATTCCTTAGCCCAAGGCGACCTCACTCATCAATGTAGAGAAATCAGTCGTCTGCCAAAAAAAGGGGTCCCATTGGCGCTGTTGGTAGCGCAAAGCGTTCGGGGTAATCAACCGCGACTAAATACAACCCTTCGGCTTTCGCTGTTGCCGCAGCACGTGATCGGTCTTTCAGTGCCAGCAACTGGGCCATCCAGTTGACATCCTGATTACCAGCGCCAATCTCAATCAAGCTACCAACAATATTACGTACCATATGATGAACAAAAGCGTTGGCCTTGATATCTACCACGATATACGCGCCATGTCGGGTAACTTTGACATGTTTTACATTTCGCCATGGGGTACGCGACTGGCACTGTATCGCACGAAACGAGGTAAAATCATTCTCGCCGAGTAAACATTGCGCCGCTCGTTCCATTTTTTCAGCATCCAGCGGCAGGTAGCAATGAGTTACCCCTTGCGCCAACACCGCTGGACGATAGCGATGGTTAAAGATGATATAGCGATAACGGCGGGCAGTAGCGCTGAAACGGGCGTGAAAATCGTCATCCACTGTTTTTATCCAGCGCACGGCGATATCAGGCGGTAAATGGCTATTGACCCCCATCGTCCAGGCGGCATCTTTACGCACCGCCGAGGTGACAAAATGCACCACCTGCCCGGTGGCATGTACGCCAGCATCAGTGCGCCCAGCACAAAATACGCCAATGGATTCATCGGCAACTTTTGACAAGGCAGCCTCCAGGCAAGCCTGCACACTGGCAACCTCCAACTGCCGTTGCCAGCCGAAATAACGGCTGCCGTTATATTCAATACCCAGCGCAATTTTTATACCGGCCGTTTCAGCCACTATCTCTTGTGGCTGAGTCAACTCAAGTTCGGACATCAGTACAGTTGCTCCTGCAACAGGCGCTCCGCCGTTTCAATTGCCATCAATGCGCCACCAAAACGAATGTTGTCGGCCACTGACCAGAACTGCAACACTTCGGGAATGCCATAGTCATTGCGGATACAACCAATACTCAAAACATCACTGCCAGAGGCATCAGTGACTTGTGTTGGGTAATCATCTTCTTCTGATAACTGGATATCGTCGCAATTTTCCAGCTCACTGCGAGCGTCCTCCGCGGAGATCGGGCGCAAGGCTTCCAGATGAACCACTTGTGCCTGACCGTAAAATACCGGTGATTGAATGCAACTCACCGAGATAGGCAAGCCATCATCTTGTAAGACTTTACGCACCTGCTCCACCAAGCGGCGCTCTTCGCGCACACTGCCCTCTTCATCCGCCAGCAGCGGCAACACGTTAAATGCCAATTGCTTAGCGAAAACACCTGGCTCAGCAGGAATACCATTTAACAGCTTGGCGCTTTGACCGGCCAGATCGTCCACAGCGGCCTTGCCATGGGCGGAGGCTGAAATCAATGCAGTGACATGCACGCGGGACAAGCCAGCCTGTTCCGTCAGTGGTTTAATCGCAGTCAGCAACTGGCTGGTCAGGCTATCAGCTACCGCCACAATATTGCGATTGCGATATTCTGCCAGCACCTGAGGATTCACACTTGGCACCACCAGCGGTACATCCAGTTCCATCGCGAACAGGCCACTGCTGTCGATAACCAGGCAACCGGCATTCGCTGCTTCTTCCGCATAGAGTTGTGAGGCTTCGCGCCCGGCAACAAAGAAAGCTAACTGCGCCTGAGACCAGTCAAATTCAGCAACATTTTCAACCAGTAAACTTTTACCATTAAAGCGCACAGAAGCACCGGCGCTGCGTTCGCTGGCCAGCGGATACAATTCACCAACCGGGAACTGGCGCTCATTTAACAGCTCCAGCAAAGCTTCACCTACTGCGCCCGTTGCTCCTAACAGAGCAATATTCCAGCCGTCAGACATGTTGGTTTTCTCCACTAACGTTCATTAAATTACAAGGGTTCATTCAGATACTAAGATCGATTGAAAGAGAAAGGCGGTAAAAAAACCGCCTGACAATCAATAAATTAACGTTTATACCGCGTTTATAATAACTGTGTACTAAAGCCTAATTTCTGCAACAGTTCAGCACTGGCAGCATCATCGCACTGCACGCAGAGTGATGACCACTCACGGCGTTCCTGATAGTGCTTACGCAGCCGATCAAACTCACCGGGGATACCGGCCACATGGCGCAGTGGCGCATCATCGCGGCGCACATCATACACCAAGTGCATCAATCGTTTTAATTTGCCTTCATCCAACGCACCGTTAAGTCTCAAGTGGCTAAACTCCGGTTGAGGCAACAAAGAAGCTAGCTCTACCGACTGCGGCTGCCCCAGATGTTGACTAAAAGCTTCAAACACTTGTGTGGTACCACGAGCTTTACCCTCCAGCGTATAGCCGGCGATATGTGGCGTCCCGATATCAATCCGCCCTAACAGCGGCAAAGATAATTCCGGTTCCGGTTCCCATACATCCAGAACCACGCTGAGTTTTTTACCTTTTTCCAACGCACCAAGCAGCGCGGCATTATCCACCACGGCTCCGCGGCAGGCATTAATCAGAATACGGCCATCCGGCAAGGCTGCCAGTAATTCATCATCCGCCATGTGCAGGCTTTGATAAGGGCCGGTTTTATTCAACGGCGTATGGAAAGTGAGAACATCTGCCTCTCGCACCAGTTTTTCCAGCGGCCAGAAAGTGTCGTTATCACCTCTGTCTGCTCGTGGTGGATCGCACAGCAAAGTCCGCACACCAAGGGCTTGTAGCCTGGTATTCAATCTGGCCCCGACATTCCCCACCCCAATAATACCGACGGTTTTGTCACGCAATTGGAAACCATCACGTTCGGCCATCATCATCAGTGCGGAAAAAACATATTCCACAACCGCAATGGCATTACAACCGGGAGCTGCGGAGAAACCGATTCCCTGTTGCTGTAGCCAGTTATCGTCGACATGGTCGGTACCGGCGGTTGCCGTTCCCACAAAGCCAATTGACGTGCCTTGCAGCAACGCCTCATTCACTTTGGTGACCGAGCGCACCATCAGCGCATCTGCACCAACCAGTGCTTCACGGGGGATTGGCCGCCCCGGCACTGCCTGTACCTCACCTAAACGCCGAAATAGCACATCTGCGTACGGCATATTCTCATCAACCAGGATTTTCACTTTATTCTCCGGCAGCTTACTGCCCTATAGATGAAAAGCAGGGACTTAGTATATACCCAAAGAAGTTGGAGTTGCAGCCAACCCCCTACAGCTTCAGGATGAAGACGATCCCCAAAATCATTGGCGTTGCAGGTAGGCGGCAAGCAAATAAACCCCGATGAGCTGACTCAAGTCAGTGATTCGGGTGCGTGAGCGTAGCCAACACCCCTGTGGCGTCAAGGATGAAGACGATCCCCAAAATCATTGGCGTTGCAGGTAGGCGGCAAGCGAATAAATCCCGATGAGCTGACTCAAGTCAGTGATTCGGGTGCATGAGCGTAGCCAACACCCCTGCGGCGTCAAGGATGAAGATGATCCCCAAAATCATTGGCGTTGCAGGTAGGCGGCAAGCGAATAAACCCCGATGAGCTGACTCAAGTCAGTGATTCGGGTGCATGAGCGTAGCCAACACCCCTGCGGCGTCAAGGATGAAGGGGATTACTGCGACGAAAACGCTCCGGCGTAGTCCCTGCAATTTGCTGGAACATGGCGATAAAAGCTGATGCGGAGCTATACCCTACATCCAGTGCGACACTTTGCACGGTTTTACCCTTTTCTAACAATGAGATCGCATGTAAAAAACGCAGCCGCTGCCGCCATTCGCTAAAAGCCATACCCAGTTCTTGTTGGCAGCGGCGCGATAACGTCCGCTCGGTGGTATAGACCCGCTTAGCCCACTGCGCCAGCGAGGTATTGTCCGCCGGGCAGCGCTCTAGCGCCGCCAGAATAGGTGACAGTAATTTATCCTGTGAGGTGGGCAGATAGGTGCGCTGTACCGGTGACAACCTGAGCTGATCAATCAATACGTGGGCTAAGCGCATATCTTGCTCGCTTTCCGGCATCAATAAACCACGGGAGAAGCAATCTTCCACAATGGTATTAAAGATTGGACTGACATTAATCAGGCAAGCTGATAGCGGTAACTCATCACACAGCGTAGGTGCAATATCAATGGCACGAAATTGCATCGGCTTACGGTTATGGCTGGAGTGCTCCATGCCGGCCGGTATCCAGACACTGAATTCAGGGGGGGCCAGAAAACGCTGCCCGCCGATACTCATCGCTACCACACCTGACTTTACGCAGATCAACTGCCCGTAAGGATGGGTATGCGGCAAAAACTCAGTATTGGCATTAAAGGCCTCACAGCGAAAGGAAAGGCTCAGTGGCACGGTCGTGGCAACCACCGGGAAAGAGGGTTCTGCCATCGTGAACTGTCTCCTGTAAAAAATGATTCCTGCCGAGATTGTCCTAATCGCAGCAGTTATTGTCTGATTTTCAGTATATAGAATAAATCAGACAACTGTAGACTACGTCACATGTTATTTAGATGAGAATTATTATCATGAATATGTTATTCCCCCTGTTCGCGGTGATCATCTGGTCCATCAATGCCGTGGTCAGTAAGGTCTCTGCCACCGCAATTGATCCCGCCGCCATCTCGTTTTATCGCTGGGTGCTGGCGTTGCTAACGTTAACCCCATTCTTGCTGCTGGGTGTTATCCGCAATTGGCGGGCAATCCGCGTTTATTGGTGGAAATTGATGATATTGGGGATGCTGGGTATGGTGCTGTACCAAAGCCTGGCGTACTACGCGGCTCACAGTGTTAGCGCCCTGTTTATGGGGATTCTCAGTTCGTTAATTCCCTTACTGACTGTGCTTATTAGCATTGTGGTGTTACGTGTCGCCCCCACGGTAGGCATTGCATTAGGTAGCGTGCTGTCATTAGGGGGGCTAGTGTGGTTGGTTAGTGCAGGTAACCCGGCACAACTGTTGCAACATGGTATCGGCAAAGGCGAATTGATGATGTTCGGCGCATCGGCATCCTATGCGCTGTATGGCGTATTAACCAAACGCTGGGCGATTCAATTACCCAACTGGCAGTCCCTTTATATGCAGATCGTTTTCGGCGTGGTGCTGTTATTGCCTAATTTCCTGATGGCCTCAGATGTGCAATTGACGGCGCAGAATATTCCATTGGTGCTATTTGCTGGGATCCCAGCCTCAATTATTGCGCCTTATTTGTGGATCCACGGTGTGATGCGGTTAGGGGCAAATACTGCGTCGATATTTATGAATCTGACACCGGTATTTACCGCCATTATTGCCGTGGCCTTCCTTCATGAGCAATTACACAGCTATCACCTGATTGGCGGGGGTATCACGCTGGCTGGGGTGATATTAGCTCAGCGCCTGCGCACCCCATTGCGAAGAGCGGCGGCGCAGTAAAAATAAGGTAGCGGCGTATATTCTGCGCGGCTACCCCCTGCCCTTTTTTTATTCCGCGCTAACCGCCACCATTGCTGCTTGAGCTTTATCTTTACGATGCAACATCAACACCCCCAGTAATACCAGCGCGCTGCCCAACAATTGGGAGGGAGAGAGTGTTTCACCCAACAAGAAATATGCAATCACCGCAGTGAAGACCAGTTCCAGCGTTAATAGTAGGCTGGCCACCGCCAAAGAGAGTGTTTTCAAACTGAGATTAAACAGGCCAAACCCTAGTAACGTTGGACCGGCGGCTAAAATTAACAATAGCCCCCAACCAGACCATTGAATGCCATTAGCTCCATGGGATAAGAAAAATAGATCACCCACCATTGGCTGTAACCCAGGCAATGGAAACCACAGCAATAACTGATTAAATATCAGTTGGTAGATGGCGGAGAAACCAAAGACGTAAAGAATAGTGTTCCAGACCGGATAACGGCGTTCAGTCGCAATGCGCCCAGCCAGAGTATAAAAGCTGTAACCAATACCGGAGGCCAATCCGATAAATAAGCCAACAAAATTAAAGTCTGATGCAGTAATATTCAGGCCATCGCTGACTAAGAAACAACCCAACAGGCTGATAATAATAACCAGTAATTCACGCCAGCCCATATATTCGTTATAGAAAACCCAGCCGAGAAACACGGTAAAACCGATTGAGCAATAGACCAGAATGGTGGAGATCGACGCACCGTTTAAAGCGACAGATTCAGTCCACAGCCCATTAAAGACCGCCAGCAATAAGCCATACGCCGTATAGAACTTTAGCTGGCACCCGCGTAATTTGGCCCATTCCGGTTTGGTCAGAAGTAAAATAGGTAATAACACCATGGCGACCAGTGCTGCCCGCCAGAAAGCCAATACCGAAGTGGGTAGATGATAATGCGCCGTGAGGATGCGAATTATGATGCCGGTAAAACCCAACAACATGGCACTAATGATCGCCAGCAGATAGCCTTGTCGTTTGCCACTAAACCCGCCGTTGCCCGCCCCGATAGAGCCAAATGCTGATGGGAATAAATCTGCCGGAATCGCCATAACAACCTCATAACTACTTTCAGGATATTAATCAGATAGCGATTGTACCCCCCATGTTCTCGGCCACCAGAGCCACTTTCCCACTGATTGATACAGGCCACTTTTTTCCTCTTGAAGCCTTGTTAACCTTGAGTATAGTGACAATATATTATCCACAGTGAGCCACTTTTGGTCGGTGAGACATGCATATTCCGTTAGATCGCCAGCAAGACATTCCACTGTATCTACAAATCGAAGAGGCATTGCGCCGTGCTATTCTCAGTGGGGTGTTTGCTGATGGCGACAAACTGCCCTCAACCCGCACCTTGGCAGCAGAATTATCAGTGAGCCGCCTCACAGTGGATAATGCTTATGCCGAGCTGGCGGCGAAGGGGTTATTACAACAACGTCGCGGCAGCGGTGCCTATGTCTGTCACCTCTCGCCGCCGCCAAGCCATCCGCATCCACGGCTACATGGTGAGTTCCCACTGGATCGTTTTACCACTGTCACCTCAAGGCTGGACGGGTATGCCGATATCCCCTTACCGCCAGATACCATCAATTTTGCTGCTGGCATCGGTAGCCCCAAAATTTTCCCATTGGATGAATTCCGCCAAATCTTGCATTCAATTCTGCGCCGCCATGCTGAAGAAGCATTCAGTTACGGCGATTACTGTGGCTATTATCCATTGCGCGATACACTCAGCCGCATTCTATCCGCACAAGGTATCCCAACACGGCCAGAGCAACTGTTGATAACCAATGGTTCGCAACACGCCATCAGTCTGATCAGTCAATCACTGCTGGCCCCAGGTGATAGTGTGCTGGTAGAAGAACCCACTTATGCCGAAGCATTAGCCCTGTTCCGCCTGCATAAAGTGAATATTATTGCTCTGCCCAGCGACCAACAAGGCATGAATCTGGCGACCCTGCCTGCGCTGTTAGCCAGGCATCAACCGAAACTTATCTATTGCATTCCCAACTTTAATAACCCCACCGGACGCTGTATGAGTGAAGAGCGCCGCCATCAGTTAGTGCAAATAGCCAGAACTGCTGGGGTGCCGATACTTGAAGATGATTATGTGGGTGACTTGCGTTACAGCGGCAAAAAGCTGCCTTCGCTGCGCTCACTGGCAGCCGCGGGTGAAGTTATCTATGTCAGTACTTTTTCCAAAATGTTACTGCCCAGCATGCGCATTGGTTATCTGGTGGCAGACGCGCCCCATTACATCCAACTGGCGCGCTTAAAGCATGTTGACAGTTTTACCAGCTCGAACCTGATCCAACGGGCGTTGGATGCATTTGTCACAGTCGGGCGCTATGACAAACAACTTCGTCGGGCTTGCCGTTTGTACCGCCAGCACCGTGATGCCATGGTCGATGCCCTCCAGCAGACACTGCCGCTCGGCTGCCAGTTTGAAGTTCCTGATGGGGGATTATTTATCTGGCTACAATTGCCAGCAAACGTGCCAATGACTCAATTAATGCCGCTGGCGTGGCAGGCGGGGGTCACTTTCGCTAAAGGTGGCGGGTTTTACCGCGAAGAGTCAGATGGAGAGTTCACCCTACGTTTGAATTTTGCCGCTAATTCGCCCGAGCTGATTAGCCAAGGAATAGCCAGATTAAGTGCGGCGATTAGTCAGTGCCAGGCATAATATTAATCAAAAAAACGCACCACCAAAAGTCAGACTGAGTCCAACGTTTGGCGTGCGTTTCACTGTGGCGTTGGCTAAACAGCGTTACCTCAGAACGAGGCCAGCCATAAACGCAGTTTCATCCCCCAATAGCTGCTCCATCCGCTGGTATTTTGTACCATCTTGCCTTGATAAAGGATCACTAACGTCGGTGTAACACTGACTTGCCACTGCGCTGACAACTCGCCGCGTGGGTCATTTATCACCGGTAACCGGTAGCCTTTTTTGGTCAGCCAGCGCTCAAGCTGTGGTGCTTCACCAGAGCGTAGCGCCACTGTCATCACATTCTCGCCCTCCTGCACCAATTGATTGACACTGGGACTGGTGAATTTACACACGCCGCACCATGTTGCCCAAAAATAGATGAGCAACGGTTTGTCCTGGCTCATCGCCTTTAGCGAGACAGTCTGGCCCTCCAGGGTTTGTAATGACACATCGCCCCAATCAGCAGGTACCTGCGGGCTACGCAACCAATCCATCCCCAAAGAGACCACCGTGACCAATACCAGCAGAATAACCAGCTCTTTACCCCACCGCTTCAAGCGACTCATTTACCCGCCTTAGCCAGTTGCTGCTTCACTATCTCCTCCAGTTGCTCATAGGAAATAGCTCCTGGGATTATCTGATTACCAATCAAGGTGGCAGGTGTGCCTTGGATACCCAGTTGATCCGCTAATTTCAGGTTGGTACGCAACACATTCAAGCTCTGCTCGCTTGGTGCTACCGGCGTAACACCGGTTTTTTTCTGCGCCGCGGCAATACTGTCAGCATCGTGGAAACCTTTTTTCGCCATCAAGCGCTGATGAAATGGCAGAAATTGATTCGGATGTTGTTGCCACAGTGTCAACGCCAACCGTGCACTGGTCACCGAGCTTTCCCCTTTAAACGGTAGCGGTTTTATCACCACCGCCACTTGCGGGTACTCCTTCACTACCTTTTCCAGCAACGGATCAAAAGTTTTACAAAATGGGCAGTTGTAATCGGTAAATGAAACCAATGTCAGGGCTGGAGTTGCAGCCCCAAAACGTGGGCTGCCAGGGTCTTGGAACAGCGCCTGCTTATTGGCGGCGATAAATTGATCCATTTGCTGCCCTTGCGCTTCATTAGCTTGCTGCTGCAAGGCATTGATAGATTGTTCAAGAATGTCTGGATTGGCGACCAGCGTTTCACGGATTAACGCTTTAATCCGCACTTCCTGCTCCGGCGTAAAGGGTGCAGCCGCCCACAGTGACGTCGAGATCAGCGCTAACAACACAACCATGATAATTTTCATTCTTTATTTCCTTTAGCATCGGCCAAAATTTTTAATAACACGTCACGGTCCAACAGTGGCGAGAGCACCACACCCTGCGGTTGCTGTGGCCCATAAATTTGATTAAATGGGATTGCGACACTGCCGCGCTGGCGCAAAAACTCAGTAATATCAGCAGAAGGTCGCGTCCAGTCACCGCGTAACGCCACCACGTCAGGCGCTTGCAACGCCTGCTGTACATCGTCACGCATCAGGACGTGTATTTTGTTAACTTTACAGGTCACACACCAATCGGCAGTGACATCGACAAACACCCGCTTATGCTCCATCAAGGCTTTCTTAATGGCTGATTCAGTTAATGGCTGCCACGGGATGGTGTCATGTAGCGGTTTGCGCCACAGATTAGCCGTCAGCGAACCCGCCAACAGTAATCCGCCGATAATCAACACCCCGATTAAGCTGACGATTGCGGCAACACGCACGCCATAGCGCCAGCCAATTGCCAGTAATAGCGCTAACAGCAACACTCCGCTAATCACCATCACCAGTGGTGAGCCAATATGGCTCACCATCAGGCTCAGTAACCACAGACTTGATGCCAGCATCAGCACCCCCATTCCGATACGCAGACGGTTCATCCAACGACCTGGACGGGGCAACAACAGCACCAATCTAGGCCATAGCGCCACCGCCAACCACGGCAGGCTCATGCCAACCCCCAGGGCGGTAAATATGCCCCACAGCGCCGGTAAAGGGGCGGCCAGTGCAAAGGCTACCGCCGTCCCCAGAAATGGCGCGGAACACGGGGTTGCCAGTAGCGTCGCCAATGCGCCCTGTCCAAAGTGGCCGGCCAAACCGCGAGCCCCCGCTTGCTCCACACGAGGCGCAGCAATACGGCTATTGAGCGATGAGGAGAGGTTAATTTCGAACAAGCCGAACAGGTTGGCCGTAAAGAGTGCGGTAACCAACACCATAAAGCCGATAAACCAAGGGCTTTGGAACTGAATTCCCCAACCAAGGGCATGATTACCTAAGCGCAAGGCGGTCATCAGTAATGCCAACAACCAAAACGAAGTCACAATCCCAGCAGACGATGCCAGAAACTGCCAACGGACCTGACGGCGGGTTTGCTGCCCAGTCTGCAAAATCGACCCCAGTTTCATGGCAAGGACCGGAAGCACACAAGGCATCAGATTAAGAATAAATCCGCCCGCCAGCGCCATCACTATCCAAGACCAAAAACGAGTGGAGGATTGCGGTAAAGTGAGCGCTTGCCCAATGGTCACCGTGGCCTCTTGCGCCAGACCCGCATCAGTAATCACCATCGTCAGGGGTTTACCACGTAGATCCCCCACGCCCTCCCCCCAACCATCAGTCGCAGGAACCCGTACCGATAACTGATTACCCTGCACACTGACCAGCGGTTTACCGAGATCCACGTCCGCCAAGGTATCGAAGAACAACTCGGGCTGTTGCCAACCTTCGTCACGCACCGCCAGAATTTGCACCTCGCCATGGCCAAAACCAGCTTGGATCTGTTGGGTCAGGGCATTGGCAATGGGTACCTGCCCCATCGCCTGGGCAAAATCATGTTGGAATTGCTGTTGGTTTTCGCCACTTAACGGCGAGGAAAGATCGATGCTAAACGGGTAGTCAGTCAAAATGCAGACATTGCTACAGGTCGATAGGGTCAAGATGCCACTTAGCGTTTTGGGTGCCTTAGCGGAAATGACGATCGGCAGCATGGCCTGCTCGTGATAGCCCTGAGTAGAGATACCAGAAACATCAAACCGTTGTGGTACAGGCCAGTACCATTTTACCGCGTCAAGAGCTGTGCTCCAGGCAATGGTCGGTGCAATGCCCCCTTCACCCGGTGAGCGCCAATAGGTTTTCCAGCCTTTCTCCAGTTGAACGGAAAGTAACAGGCGGGTTTCACCGCTCGTTGAAGGTTCGGCACGAATCCGCACCTTAGCATGTGAGTTTTGTGGGCTGACCAACCAGCCGCTGTCTGCCGCCCAAAGGGTGGGCATCCATAGCAGTAACAGACAGAACAACGCTGTCTTGCTTAAATTGAACATGATTCTTCTCCAGAAATAGATTAATCACAGCAACCCAAAGGGGTGCCGTAGTTATGCCAAAAGCATCTCTATTCCCGGAAAATGCACAATCGCAGATGCACCCTCAAACGGCTGGGTGATATCACTCGGGGTGGCGGAAACCTCATGCGGGTCGGGATCACCGGCCCCAATAGCAAGAGTAATAAACCCAGAGAAAAAATCGCTAATTCGAACAGAACAGGCGGGGATGCCAACAGGGATTTGGCACTTAGCTCACAAGGGGTGGGAGCCTCATCAGCATCGGCAGCAACCTGTGATGATGATGTCTGAAGGAGGTTTTTTTCCAACGCGTGCAGGCTGGCGATGCGTTGTGTCATACAAACTAATATGACCAGGCAAGCCAGGCAGAGGAACCACTTTGCCGCGCGCTGTTGTTTAACCATTATTGGTGTTTAACCATTATCCGTATTTAATCCTGACCCGTATAATTCATCAGTAAAATTGATAAATTAGTCTCATTCAAGACCGAGCGCCCATCTTAGCGGCATAATCAAGATTATCAATGTCTGAACTTAAACAATCACTCAAAGTGACATTTAATTACAAACGTAGTTAACAAAAAAACATAATCTGACGGTATGGGTCGCCCACATTTGCGCGTATCATATTGGTAGCCTGCATCTATTGCCGGGTACTTTATGAATTTCCACAGTATCGCCTCCACAGCGAAGGACCGGTTATATGCAACCTTTGAACGGCCCAAGTGTGCCGATTGCCAATGATCGCAATGTCGCACCGACCAAAATACCTCATCAGGGCCAAGTGGAAGATCAGGCACTTACCCCTGCGCAACGCACTACGCTGGAGAAGTTAATTGTGCGGATCATGGCCCTTAGCCCAATCAAATCTGCCGAGATCTGGGCCGGTCTGCGTCATGATTTATCCTTGGGTAGCACTAGCGACTTACTGGCACGCCACTTCCAGCCCGCTGAGCAATTGCTGCAAATCCGTCTGGCGCAGGCACAGGAAAATCATGCCAATCACCAGTTGCGCCAACAACTGACCGAACTGCTGCCTCAAGGCAATAACCGGCAGGCGGTCAGTGATTTTATCCGCCAGCACTTTGGTCATACTGTATTAAGTCAGTTAAGCCATTCAGAGTTACAACAAGTTCTGGTGCTGCTGCAATCCGGTACACTGAATATTCCACAGCCACAACTGGCAACAATAACTGATCGGCCGTTACTGCCTGCGGAGCATCAGAATATTCAATCGCTAGTAGCAAAACTTAGTGCCGCAACCGGCGAGCAACCGGCCAAAATATGGCAGGCATTGTTTGATATGGTGGGGGTAAAAAGTAATGATCCGTTACCTGCGCGCCATTTCCAGATACTCAGCCAGTTTTTACAGACCAAAGTGGCACTCAGCCAGCAAACAGCACCTACATTGGTTAACTTGCAAACCGCGTTGAAACAGCCCGCTGATGCGCAGGAACAACAATTATTAATTGATTACAGCCAGAGTCGCTTCCAGGCCAGTCCCACCACGCCTCTGACGCAAGCGCAGTTGAACGACATTATCAATGTCCTGTTTACCGCCAGATTGGATCGGGCCAATGCAGCCCAACGTTTAGCAGAAGACCAAAAAATTCTGCAACCAGTGATTAACCCGCTAATTGCCGCCTTACCCCAATCATTACAGCCATTGTTGCAAAAACCGTCACTGGCATTTGTAGCGCTGATTATAGTGATGGTCTTTTTGTTGGCTATCTTCTTCTAATGACAGATGTCGGCTCAGGTTATTTCCCGCTGAGCCGCGCCTGTGACTACCATAATAACCACCAGCCAACCAGAGCACTCCACAACAAAAATGGCAGTGAGTAAGCATGGAATTTTAACCAAATGGCCGGCTCTGCCGCCATTCTCAGCGCAATTAAATTAGCCATAGAACCCAACGCAAAACCAAAACCACCAATATTGACCGCATAAGCCACCAGCGCGCTGGAAGGCAGATAATTAAGCAGCAATATTGTGGCGGGGACATTACTGATCAATTGCGATAGGCCAATAGCCAAAATATAGGCGGCAGCCGTAGACAATGTTTTGATTTCACCGAACAGCGATTGTAAAGCAGGTAATTCCGTCAGTAGGCGCACGTCAATAAACATCGCCATAAAGACCACAATCAAGCTCCAGTCAATGGCCAGTAACACCCGCCGCGCCAATAGCAATAAACCGGCAAAAACGATAAGTAGCCCATAGCCTGCCCAGCCCAAATCCACGCAGATAATAAAAATCACATACAGCGCCAAACAACTCAGCAACAGGCGGAACTGGTAAGGATAAATCGGGCTTGAGGCCTGTTTCTTTATTTTACGCGCCGGGAAACGCCACCATGTTACCGCTAATAATGTCAGCAGAATAATGGCTGCTAAAGGTGCCATTTGGCGGGTAAAACCGATAAAGGAGAGTTCGGAACGGCTCCATAACAGAATATTTTGTGGATTGCCGATCGGTGTTAATAGCGACCCGGCATTGACTGCCAGCGCCGAGAAAATGATCAGACGAGAAACCGGCAGAGACGATATTTTTTTCAACGTCAAAATCAGTGGAATGATGATAAATAGCGCCACATCATTGGTTAGAAAGGATGACAACAGCGCCGCGGCTAAGACTAAAAACAGCGCCAAATGCCGCTCGGTGTGAAGTGTATTAATAATCTTCCGACCAATAAAATCGAAGTAACCGCTGACCTCAACCCCTTTAGTCAGTAGCATTAATCCCAATAAAGTAACAATGGTGGTCCAGTCAATAAACTGTGGAAAGGCGATAATTTGGGCCGGCATTAAGACGGTTAACCCTATCCCCAAAATCAATAGAATATGTAATAGACGATCTTCCAGAAAAGGTCTGAATAGTGTTTTTACTGCTCGCTGAGTCGTGGCAAATAATGTCATCAGAAAATCTACAAATGGCCTGGGGCTGACAAAGAGAGATTACGTTAGCGTAGCCTATCATTTTATGCCAGCCCCTATTATCTACTGGCTGCCGCACCCTGCGGCGAGGTAGTGTGAACTTAACTTTGCGTGTTGTGTTTTATCGCTTTTCTGAAATCATCCATTGAACAGAACCCGTTGGCATCAATAGGACAGCCCTTAATTTCCAGCGTGACACGTTTTGGTGGTGCCTGAAGGGTCAGCGGCGTCTTATTACGAATTTGCTCAGTCGACAGATAGATATATTCGATCTTCATCATATCTTTATTCTGTTTCGTATCTTTCCAACGCTCAAATACCACTTTGCCGCTGATTGGCGTTTTCTCATATTGGTCTGGCAATTGGTACTCTTTAGTCTTAAGGGCTGCCAACAATGATGCAATATTAGAGTCATGCCCAACCAATACCGCCAATTTAGCTTTCTGCGCCGCTAATTCATTAGGCGTTTTCTCACCGACGGGATCAAGAGCAGCACTGATAAAACCGACTAACTTCTCAGCCGCATTATCCGCAATGGCAGGAGAACCAAATAACGTCTCATGGTAGAGATTTTTGATATCGATTAATTTACGCCACTCTTCCGCTGACTGAATCCGTCCCCAGGCCACATCTTTAATCGGAAAACCCTCGTAATATTGCAGCATAAACGCATCTGATGCACCGGTACCTAACTTTAACGGGCCGGTAATGCCTGGCTCTTTATTTTGTACCAATACAATATTGGTTGGCTGGGTACTCCAGTCACATTTCTTATCCGTTAAACAGGCGGGTGATTTTTTATAATCCAATACGCGGGAAAGTAAGTCGTAATTAGGCTGTAAACGTTTATTCAGCCCTTCGACCCCACCCGGCCCGGCGTGTTGATTAATCGATGCCAAGGCTTTTTCTTTAAATTCTGGTGTGACATCTAGCGTGATGATCGGATTAAAAACCGGATCCATTTTGCCGATATCTTTTTGGTGCGCCACTGGCACATTACAACCAGGGAAAGCGCCGAATAAGAAATGCTGCGCGGTACCAATGGTCCTTGGCAAGCTGTTAGCATAAGTAAATACGGTGGTATCTGCCGGGCATCCTGCCGCTTTCAGTAATTTGGCATTAACCAGCCACTCGCGGAAATACCCCCCCATCATCGCCTCAAGCTCTGCCCCTTTCGGTGTCAGATACCCCCCTAGGGTGGTCCATTGTGGCCATTTATCGGGTGTCGCACTGGAAAGCATATCGCCATAATTAACTAAAGGTGCGCGTATACCATGCCGGCTCATCACCAACACTTGTTCAAGTTTATAGTTGTCACTTTTATCCTGTGCTACAACATGGGTTGACGCTGGCAAGAGTAGCGCTAATAGTGTCAGGGTGTATGCCGTCTTTATTTTTATCATCCTAATCTCCGTCATCCTGTTGATGGTAATAGTGTAAAAATAGATAGAAGAATAAATAGATTTTTCTATTGCTACAGATTTGTTACAACAAACATGATAGACAGAGATAACAGCTATAGTCGGAGTCTTGTCACAGTTCCGCTAATTGCTTCGTTACAACGTATCCGGGTGTTTCCGCATCGTTAAACTCTTATCCATACTCAGTGCTGATGTTTGCATAGGAATAAACTAATGAAAATTTTGGGTCTTATTGGCGGAATGAGTTGGGAGTCAACCATCCCTTATTACCGGATGATTAACCAGCAGGTTAAAGAACAACTTGGCGGTTTACACAGTGCCAAAATCATTCTCTACAGTGTCGACTTCCATGAGATTGAACAACTTCAGGCCAAGGGTGACTGGGAAACCGCAGCACAGTTGCTGTCTGATGCCGCCGTTTCATTAAAAAAGGCCGGGGCTGACGTCATCGTGGTATGCACCAATACTATGCACAAAGTGGCTGATGACATTGAAGCGGCCAGCGGATTACCGTTATTGCATATCGCCGATGCCACTGCCGCACAAATTAAGCAGCAAGGGATCAATAAAATTGGCTTATTGGGTACCCGCTACACCATGGAACAAGATTTTTATCGGGGACGATTGACGCAAAAACACGGTATTGAGGTGATTACCCCCGATAGTATCGATCGCGAGATTGTTAACCGTATTATTTATGAAGAGCTGTGTCTGGGCGTTATCAGTGAAACTTCCCGTCAGGAATATCGCCGCATTATGGGCAAATTAGAGCAGCAAGGCGTACAAGGGATTATCTTTGGTTGCACTGAAATAACATTGTTGGTTAACGCACAAGACGCGAGCGTGCCGGTATTTGATACCACCGCAATACATGCCTGTGCGGCCGCAGAATATGCACTGAAATACTAATAGTGATTATGCCCCATGTCCCAATGGCAGCAGAGCTTAACACCGCTTACTCCGGCCTCCCTTGCAAGGCTCAGCAATAGGCCGGGTAATAAAGGCTGCTACATCAATGCGCCATTACGTTCGAAGAATATCAACCGCTAATAATATTCCGGCCCGCCGCTTTTGAGTTATAGAGCATTTTATCTGCGCGAATTAATAGTTGTTCCTGTGCTTCATTTTGCCCCAGCTCCACCACACCTAAACTCATTGTCACATTGATACTCCCTTCCACGGGCATGGTTTCGATACGTTGCCTGATTTTCTCGGCGATACATTTAGCCTCATTTAATTGCGTGTTAGGTAACACAATCATAAACTCATCGCCGCCCCAACGGCCTAAAACATCAATTTCCCTAATATTATTCCTAATTACATCAACAATATGCGTCAAGGTTAGGTCCCCAACAGAATGGC
>NZ_JAZGQA010000149.1:0-11108 GCF_048593855.1 Yersinia sp. 2542 StPb PI | reverse complement strand
GAGTTTAAGCATGAAAAAGTTACTATTGGCAACCCTACTCAGTGGTATGGTTTTCAGCGCGACTGCCGCAGAAACTATTCGTTTTGCTGCCTCAGCCACCTATCCGCCATTTGAATCAATGGATGCCAATAACGAAATCGTCGGCTTCGATATGGATCTGGCAAAAGCGTTGTGTAAACAAATGGAGGCCAACTGTACCTTCACCAATCAGGCTTTTGATAGTCTTATCCCAGCACTGAAATTCAAACGTTATGATGCCGTCATTTCTGGCATGGATATTACCCCTGAGCGTAGCAAACAGGTCGCGTTCACCCAGCCTTATTATGCAAACTCCGCCATTGTGATTGCGCCGAAAGGTAAATTCAGTTCTTTTGCCGACCTGAAAGGCAAGAAAATCGGGATGGAAAATGGCACCACTCATCAGAAATATTTGCAGGATTTGCATCCTGAAATTCAGACAGTGGCTTATGACAGCTACCAGAATGCCATTATTGACCTGAAAAATGGCCGTATTGATGGGGTGTTTGGTGATACTGCTGTAGTGAATGAGTGGCTGAAAACCAATCCGAATCTGGCATCAGTTGGTGAACATGTGACCGACCCACAATACTTCGGCACTGGCCTTGGCATTGCGGTACGCCCGGATAATACCGCATTGTTGGAGAAGTTGAATAAAGCCATTGATGCCGTTAAAGCTGACGGGACATATAAAGCCATCAATGATAAGTGGTTTCCAAACTGATTTAATAACTTCCCCAAAGTCATTGCAGTTGTAGATAGGCGGCAAGCGAACGCATCCCGATGAGTTTACTCAAGTTAAGTGATTCGGGTAAGTGAACACAGCCAACAACCCTACAGCTTCAAGGACGCAGGACATACCCAAAGTCATTGCAGTTGTAGGTAGGCGGCAAGCGAACGCATCCCGATGAGTTTACTCAAGTTAAGTGATTCGGGTAAGTGAACACAGCCAACAACCCTACAGCTTCAAGGACACAGAACATACCCAAAGTCATTGCAGTTGTAGGTAGGCGGCAAGCGAACGCATCCCGATGAGCTTACTCAAGTAAGTGATTCGGGTAAGTGAACGCAGCCAACAACCCTACAGCTTCAAGGACGCAGGGCAAGCAATATGAGGACTTCGTAATGAGCAGTATGCGGAAACATATCAAACAACTGCGCCCGCTCAATATGGTAATCGGTTAACAGGCTGATATCTTTCGCCATTGTCTGCGCATTACAGCTTGAATAGAGTATGAATTCAGGTGCCATCTGAGCAAGATAGTCACACAGTTCAGCCCCCATGCCACGCCGTGGGGGATTAACCAAGACCAACTGCGGCACTTGCGTTTCTGCGGTGGCGAAACGGGTGGAATCCAGTGCGGCAAAACTGACATTCTTTAATCCCAGCTGCTGCGCCGATTGACGTGCGCAGGCGATGGCTTCCGCGTTAATTTCAATACCGGTGAGTTGTGTCTCGGCGCTGGCACAATGCAAACCAAAACCACCTACTCCGCAAAACAGATCCCACATACTGCTGATATCCAGCTCCCGCACCCATTGCCGTGCCGTGGCATACAGTGAGGCGGCAACCTGAGGATTGGTCTGGAAAAAACTTTGTGGCCGGATAAACAGCGGTACCTGATTAAACAGTTCGGGCAGCGCCTGCTGTTCAGTTAACGGGACTTCTTGCTCCCCTTCCAAGATTGCCATATGCACTGGCTGAATATTAGCCGAGATAACAGCCAGTTGAGGCAATTGCTGCTGTAACCATGGCAGTGCTGCGCGTAATTGCGCCAGCTTGGTTTCAGAACGCAGTACAAAGCGCAGCATTAACTCACCGCTATAAGTACTTTCAGTCAATAACAGGAATTTAAGCTCGCCGCGTTTACGTGCAATGTTATAGGGTGTGAGACCAGCGCGGGCTATAAACGTTTTCAGCACGGTAAAGACCGGGGCAAAACTGGCCGGATAGAGTGGACAGTCAGATAAATCGACCGGGGTACCGTCACGATGCAACATCCCCAATAGCGGCCGTTCAACACTACCACTGACCACCATTTTCGCTTTATTACGAAAAACGTTCTCACGCCCGAAAACCGGCGCTAACCACTGAGCCACAGGGTGACCAGCTAGCAGGCTCTCCAAATGATGTTGTTTGTCAGCCAGTTGTTGTGGATAGGGTTTATCCAGCCACTGGCAGGAACGACAGCGACCCGCCGTATACTGTGCGCAATGCATTAATATTGACCGTTATAATCTGAGAAGTTGAATAATTTGCAGCCGAGGCTGTTGATGAGGCGAATTGTAGCATTGTGCCGCGCTAAACACTCATTTTGACTGAGGGAAATAGCGGTACCAGGGGAAAAACAGCAAACCGATAATCACCACATCGGGGATCTTCTGTAACAGGAGGCTATGTAAAATTTCGCTGCCGGTATCACCTTCAACCCGAAAAACATCTAAATACAACCAGTCCAGTGACACCATCAACAAATAAACACTCGCGATAATCTGACACGCCAAATAGCACCAACGCGCCCAGTTCTTGCGATAACACACCGCAGCGCCGCAGACAATGTCTAACAGCAATAGCACCACACTGGCCAAGAAGATCAGGCCAAAATCCCAGCTTTGCAGACTTTCACTGATAAATTCGCCGGTACCCACCCACCCCAGAGTCGCAACCAATAATAATACGCCGAGGATACGGGTAGCAATAATGGCAGTACCGGCGATGAGGACCGGTACTGGCGTCGTTGCAGAGGATGAAAATGCTAAGGATGAAAATAGTTTTCTCATGTTGCCCTATCTGCCCTCAGTCCGGTTGCTGCAACCTAATGTTATTCCTGACAATAACGCCGCTGGTCAGCGGCGTTAAAGCAGAATGAAGCCTAACAGTTTTAACGGAAATCAGCTACGGGAAGCTTTTCGTAATTCACGCAACCGCTGCTTTTCCGAACGGGACATAAACCACCACGCGATTAAACCGATTATCCCAACCACCAGCAAGATAAGTGTGGCAAGGGCATTAATCTCTGGATTGACCCCCATCCGCACACTAGAAAAGACCAGCATCGGCAAGGTTGTCGCCCCAGGGCCGGCAACAAAGCTGGCAATCACTAAATCGTCCAGCGATAAAGTAAAGGCCAATAACCAGCCGGAGATTAATGCCGGTGCAATCATCGGCACGGTAATCACGAAGAACACTTTCAGCGGTGTGGCCCCCAAATCCATGGCGGCTTCTTCAATAGAACGGTCCAGCTCACGCAGACGAGAACTTATCACTACCGTCACATAGGCAGTACAGAAGGTGACGTGCGCCAGCCAGATGGTGAACATGCCACGCTCTGCTGGCCAACCGATAGCATGCCCCATAGCAACAAACAGCAGTAGCAATGATAAACCGGTAATCACATCGGGCATCACCAACGGCGCTGTCAGCATAAAAGCAAAACCGGTTGAACCGCGAAAACGGCCAAAACGCACCATCACCACCGCGGCTATTGTCCCCAGAACCACCGCCATCGTGGCGGAGGCGGCGGCAATAGTCAGACTCAGGCCAACGGCAGATATCATCGCTGAATCATTAAATAGCTCTGTATACCAACGGGTTGACCACCCCGCCCATACGGTTACCAGTTTAGAACTGTTAAATGAGTAGATAACCAGCATCAACATCGGCGCATACAAGAAGGTATAACCGACAATAAGGATCACCCGACGCCAGACCGAACGTACTTCCGGTAGGTTATTCATACCGGGCCTCCTATCTCTTTATTCTGATGCTTGTGGAACCAAAGTATCGGCACAATCAGCAGCACTAACATTACCGTCGCAACCGCCGAGGCAACCGGCCAATCGCGATTGTTAAAGAACTCTTGCCACAAAATACGACCAATCATAATGCTGTCCGGCCCACCGAGCAGTTCAGGGATAACAAACTCACCCACCGCAGGGATAAACACCAACATGGAACCGGCAACAATGCCACCTTTGGTCAATGGCACAATGACACTGATAAAGGTCTTGAATGGCTTGGCCCCCAGATCCAGCGCCGCCTCCACCAACGAATAATCCAGTCGGGTCAGCGCAGTATAGATTGGCAGTACCATGAATGGCAGATAGGAATAGACCACACCAATGTATACCGCCAGATTGGTGTGCAGAATAATCAGCGGTTGATCAATAATCCCGGTCCACATCAGGAAATTATTCAAGATTCCATTGTTTTTCAGAATACCCATCCAGGCATAAACCCGAATGAGGAATGATGTCCATGACGGTAAAATCACCAACAGCAATAAGATATTACGAGTGGATGATTTACTGTGTGCAATCGCCCAAGCCAATGGATAGCCGATAATCAGGCAGCATAGCGTCGACACCGCAGCCACTTGCAGTGATTGCAGGTAAGCATCGATATACAGCGGATCATCGAGCAGTTGCAGATAGTTACCCAGATTGAGCGAGATATCCAACTTGCCGTCCAGCCAGGTAACCAGATCGGTATAAGGGGGTACGGCGCGCGCCATCTCGGCCAGACTGATTTTGAATACAATCAGGAACGGCAACATAAACAACAGAAATAGCCACAAATAAGGCATGGCAATAACCAGTTTACGGCCATGCGCCATTTGGTAACGCTGGACAAAAGCCTTAATCGGCCCGACAGTACGGGTCGGTGGTTCTGCTGCCCCACGGGTAGATTTAGACATCACGATATTAACTCCCCAAGGCTCTTAATTACCCAAAACCACGCAACTGTCAGCATCCCAACATAATTGCACTTCATCGCCCCAGGTTGGCATCCCTTTACGGTAGCGATGACCATTTTGTAGCTGTGCACTCAGCATCTGCCCGCTGTGTAACTTCACATGATAAATGGATAAATCCCCCAGATAAGCAATGTGTACCACTTCACCGACTGCAAAGTTGCAGCCATCTTCTGGCACTTGTTCACACAACATCACTTTTTCCGGGCGCAGAGCCACAAATACCGGGACACCGTCTACCACCGAGGCATCAGAATCCACTTTCAATGGATGGCGCAGACCAGGGCTGTCAATCACCAATGCATCATCCAGCCGCTCTTTTAGTACCCCCTCAAATACATTCACCGAGCCGATAAATTCAGCGCTGAATCTACTGTTCGGATGTTCATAAATCTCTTCCGGTTCGCCAATTTGCACAAACTTGCCACGGTTCATAATGGCGATGCGCCCGGCCATCGTCATCGCTTCTTCCTGGTCATGGGTAACCATCACACAGGTCGCCCCCACCCGCTCAAGGATATCAACCACTTCCAGTTGCATCCGGTCACGCAGCTTTTTATCCAACGCCCCCATGGGTTCATCCAGCAACAGCAGTTTTGGCCGTTTGGCCAAGCTACGGGCCAGAGCCACGCGCTGACGCTGCCCGCCAGAGAGTTGGTGTGGTTTACGCTTAGCAAACTCTTGCATGTGCACCAATGTCAGCATCTCTGCAACGCGGCTTTTGATCTCATCAGCAGGTAACTTGTCTTGTTTCAAGCCAAACGCGATATTTTGCTCAACCGTCATATGGGGAAATAACGCATAAGACTGGAACATCATATTGATCGGGCGCTGATACGGCGGCACATGAGACAAGTCCTGCCCATCGAGCACTATCTGCCCCTGAGTGGGCTGCTCAAAGCCGGCCAGCATCCGCAACAGGGTGGATTTACCACAGCCTGAAGCCCCTAACAGCGCAAAAATCTCACCTTTGTAGATAGTCAGATTGACGTCATCTACCGCGGCCTGACCATCAAATGATTTGGTTAAGTTGCGGATCTCCAACAAGGGTGTAAACACCTTCTGGGATTTTGGCTGCGGGCGGGGAATTACATCATTCACTCAGCGTGCTCTCCGTAAAAGCAGAACAGGCCGCATTTAAGATGCGGCACAATAAAAAACAGGAACAGGAAGATAAACTCCCTGCCCCTACCCTCGTTCATTTCACTTTCCATCAATGTGATATCAGTCACGCGTTGAGCACAAGCTACTGATTCACCCCAATGGGTTATTTACCACTTTTCACTTTTGTCCAAGCCCGGGTGATCACACGATCAATTTTCGGGTCTTGTACTTTCAGCGTGAACATTTTGGCACGCACATCCGCTGGCGGATAAATACCAGGATTATCACGTACTTCTGCATTTACCAATGGCGTTGCCGCTTTGTTGGCATTGGCATAGAACACATGATTACTGATATTAGCAATCACATCAGGGCGCATCAGGTAATTCAGGAACTGATAGGCTTCATCCTGATTTTTAGCATCAGATGGCATCGCAAACACATCAAAGAACGCTAATGCGCCTTCCTTCGGAATGCTGTAGGCCACATTCACGCCATTTTTCGCTTCTTTGGCCCGATTAGACGCCTGCATGATGTCACCGGCCCAACCGACAGCGACGCAGATGTCACCATTTGCCAGATCATTAATATATTGTGAAGAGTGGAAGTAACGGATGTTCGGCCGCAGTTTCAGCAACAATTCAGTAGCAGGACCGGTGTAGTCGGTCGCCTGAATACTGTTTGGATCTTTACCTAAGTAATTGAGTACAGTTGCAAAGATCTCACTTGGTGCATCCAGGAAAGAGACACCGCAACTTTTCAACTTCTCAAGATTTTCAGGTTTCAGCACTAGATCCCAACTGTTTACTGGCGCATCTTTCCCCAGAGCAGCTTTCACTTTCTCGACGTTATAGCCGATACCTGTTGTCGCCCACAAATAAGGAATAGCATATTTATTTTCTGGGTCGTGTTTGCTGACCAGCGCCAACAACTCAGGATCGAGATTTTTATAATTAGGTAGCTTACTTTTATCCAACGGCTTAAAGACACCCGCAGACAATTGGCGCTCAAGGAAACTGGCTGATGGCACCACTAAATCAAACCCGGTACTCCCGGCCATCAACTTACCTTCCAACACCTCGTTGGAGTCAAACACATCATAGACAACCTTAATGCCGGTTTCCTTTTGGAAATTAGCCAGCGTATCGGGTGCGATATAATCGGACCAGTTGTAAACGTGCAGTGTTTTTTCCTCAGCAGATGCTGAGACGGACGCGGCCATTAACAAGCCAGCAGCAACACCCGATAACCACTTTTTACGATGGGTGAACATCCGTTAACTCCTCCAGAATAGGGGGTGAAGTCGTGCGCTAAATTTGTATCCGCCAGGATACAACACCTTTGCCCTGCCGAGTGCTATTGCCACCTGCACCAGATGCATGACTATGCACGGTGAGTGATTATTCACCTGGTAAGAATAATCACTGTTTAGGCGGAGGAATATTATGCCCTTTGCAGAAACAGCAGCATAACCGTACTTGGCAATCCGTACCATACTCTAGGGTAAAAAACGCCTTTTATCGATTTTTTATGCACATTCTATCTATGTAATGCGCCACTAATGGCATAAACGGCGATAAATATCTGGCAAAGTAGGGTAAAAAGCAGAATATCTTATGGTTTACAGGGGAAATAGTAGTGTGCCACCGCTATCAGCGGCACATTTAATGAAGGGATATTAGTGGATAACCGGATAAGCCGTCGCCGTCTGTAGCGATTCATCGTCGTCACTGTTGCCAATAAACAGTAAATCATTGGCACGGGCTTCCAGAATGATCATCGAAATCTGCTCTTCACACTGCTGCATAAAATAGCCAAATTGAGCAAATGTGACACCGACTTCTACCGTCAGTGACTGGCAGACAATCAATTTCGGCAAATTATCATCCTGAATATCGATAAAGGCTTTAACCGTCAGCGAGCTGGCATTTATTTGGCTCAGATCCGCGACTAACGGGATAAGGGCCGTCGGCCTGACTTCAGCCAGCGCCGAGAACAAGATGATGTTATCAACCAAATCAACTTTGGCATCAAACACGCCCTCAAAGTTCTGCATATGTGGCAAATGCAGCGCCTGACAGGAGTCGCACTCAAAAAATGAGATACCGAGTTGATCCAGCCAACGCCGTAATAAGGCTAAATCCGGGACGATGAGTGAATCCATAACTACCTACCTCACGATTCTCATAAGACGAAAAGTGGCATAGCTTACGGAATATTAACCGACAGTGCTATGATCAATACCGACAAATTTAATGCCCTTATAAAGACTCAGTCATTATCCTGATCGGGTTTATTATCCTTTTTGGTCTGTTCTGCCGCTGATTCTTTGTTGGATGGCGGCCTTGATATTCTATCGGCGCTACCTAATAGTGGTCCAAAACCACTCGCTACGCGCCAAACAATACACGCAGCGGCAGGGAGCATCAGGCCAATCCCGACAAAAATCATAATAATGGCGACAGCCGGTGTTCCCATTGAACCAGATAATGACAAGTAGCCATTAATACTTAGGTAGGCAACAACCAGTAACAGCATCCCCAGCACTTCTGAAATAATCACAATGCGGGGCATATCTCCTAACGAGCGCATCTTTACCTCCGATAGGCTCTGCATAAGCGTTTACACAGTGTATTGAATCCCCACAACTTGTAACAGTACCGATAAGCAAATAGGTACGATTAATCAAACTAACAGGCAAATCCTGCTTTTTTTTCACCGCGTCAAAGGGCATAGTAGACCGCAGTAAGAGTGAGTAATGCGCTAGAAGTCATTTAACAGTTGAAGATATAAAGAGCTGTTGGCGAAGTGATTACCCCTGTTTGAGAAATGGCGGGGATAGCTCAATTTAATTAAGGAGTTTTACATGTTTGCTGTGATTTTCGGGCGTCCTGGATGTCCTTACTGTGTCCGTGCTAAAGAACTGGCAGAAAAACTGGAAACTGAACGCGACGATTTTAAATTCCGTTACATCGATATTCATGCGGAAGGTATCACCAAAGCTGATTTGGAAAAAACCGTCGGCAAACCGGTAGAAACCGTGCCGCAAATCTTCATTGATGAGAAACACATTGGCGGTTGCACAGATTTTGAAGCATACGCTAAAGAAAATCTGAGCCTGTTCCAGTAATCTGGTCAGCCGCACAGAGCGTTTCTTCGCCAAGATTATTTGGCTTTATCCGAAAAAGGGTGCTTAGCGCCCTTTTTTTATTGCTGGGGCTCAAGTACCACACAGTAAAAACCGCCTCAGGAAACCAGACGAAGCGACCTACAAACAACATATAAACCCATCTATAATTGGTAACAAAGCATATCCTTCTAGCGAGACCAAACTTCCTGCTTATTACTGGCTGTCTCGCAGCAGACAGATTAGAATAACTCCCACTATCGCCTGCCTTTATGTGCTGTTTAGCGATAAATATTCTGAGTTTAAAGACATGCTCCTTCTACCTTTAAACCAAGAGCGTATACATCGTGGTCATTCGAGCTAAATAGAAAGTCATACTCGTGAATATAAACGTCGCAAATCTGTTAAACGGCAATTACATCTTGCTGTTATTCGTAGTTTTAGCCTTGGGGTTGTGCCTGGGTAAACTGCGACTCGGCCCTATTCAATTAGGTAATGCTATTGGTGTGTTGGTGGTATCACTGTTGCTTGGGCAACAGCACTTTACCATCAATACTGAAGCGCTGAATCTGGGCTTTATGCTATTTATTTTTTGTGTCGGTGTTGAAGCCGGTCCAAACTTTTTCTCTATATTTTTCCGCGACGGTAAAAACTACCTGATGCTCGCCCTGGTCATGGTAAGTAGCGCAATGATTCTGGCGTTGGGGCTGGGTAAATTATTTGGCTGGGATATTGGCCTGACTGCCGGGATGCTGGCAGGCTCCATGACCTCCACACCGGTTTTGGTCGGTGCAGGTGATACGTTACGCCATACCATCGCCAATAACCCGGCGTTGCAACACGCGCAGGATAATCTGAGCCTCGGGTACGCCCTAACCTATCTTATCGGGCTGGTGAGCCTGATTTTGGGCGCACGTTATTTGCCCAAACTCCAACACCAGGACTTACCGACCAGTGCTCAGCAGATTGCTCGTGAGCGCGGTCTGGATACCGATAGCCAGCGTAAGGTCTATTTGCCTGTCATTCGCGCCTACCGGGTTGGCCCGGAACTGGTGGCGTGGGCAGATGGTAAAAATCTACGTGAATTAGGTATTTACCGCCAAACGGGTTGTTATATTGAGCGCATTCGCCGCAATGGTATTTTAGCCAACCCAGATGGTGATGCGGTGCTGCAAGTGGGAGACGAGATTTCACTGGTCGGTTACCCTGACGCTCACTCCCGTCTTGATCCCAGTTTTCGTAACGGTAAAGAAGTTTTCGACCGTGACCTGCTGGACATGCGCATTGTTACCGAAGAAATTGTGGTTAAAAATAGCAATGCTGTTGGAAAGCGACTCAGCCACTTAAAATTGACTGACCACGGCTGTTTCCTAAACCGGGTGATCCGCAGCCAAATTGAAATGCCGATTGATGACAACGTAGTATTGAATAAAGGCGACGTACTGCAAGTCAGCGGTGATGCACGGCGCGTTAAAAGCGTGGCAGAAAAAATTGGCTTTATCTCTATTCACAGTCAGGTCACCGACCTGCTGGCTTTCTGTGCCTTCTTTATTCTCGGATTGATGATTGGTTTAATTACCTTCCAATTCAGTAATTTCAGTTTCGGCATTGGTAATGCGGCCGGCCTGTTAATGGCTGGCATCATGCTCGGATTTTTACGTGCTAACCACCCTACTTTTGGCTATATCCCGCAAGGTGCGTTGAATATGGTGAAAGAGTTCGGGTTAATGGTCTTTATGGCTGGCGTCGGATTAAGTGCAGGTGGCGGTATTAATAGCAGCTTGGGCGCGGTCGGTGGGCAGATGCTTATCTCTGGCCTAATCGTGAGTCTGGTCCCGGTTGTCATCTGCTTTCTCTTTGGCGCTTATGTATTACGCATGAACCGTGCTCTGCTTTTTGGTGCCATTATGGGTGCTCGCACTTGCGCACCGGCCATGGACATCATCAGCGATACTGCCCGCAGTAACATCCCGGCACTGGGTTACGCCGGGACTTATGCCATAGCCAACGTACTATTAACATTGGCAGGTTCGTTGATTGTTATTATCTGGCCGGGGATATTAGGCTAGTGTGCTAAAAAAACCATTTCGAAGAAAACTAAACAT
>NZ_JAZGQA010000148.1:0-11113 GCF_048593855.1 Yersinia sp. 2542 StPb PI | reverse complement strand
ATGATTTATAATCAAATAATTAGAAATTATAATGCGACTATTATGTGGCGACCCGGTGATATATCAGTTAACGCGATTAATATTAAAGTAGATGATAATTGGTATGGAACCATAGCAGAAGATAGAATTAATGGTAATGGAGGGAAAGGATTATCCAGTTTTGCGCAAGCCGCATATTTAATTAGTCTTCCTGTCAATGTTTGTGTTAAAGGTAAATATCTGCGGGGGGTGGGGGGAGTTGATTAAGTTTTCGCTCAGAACAGCAGGTGATAATCCTCTGCGCTGAACGAAGTATTTTCTACTGATCACTGTCGCCACTCAAAATAGCGTGTTTCTTTAACATGCCGCGTAACTGATGGTAGGTTAGCCCGAGTAAACTGGCGGCTTTACGTTGATTAAATCGTGCCTGTTCCAAAGCATGTTTTAACATCTGCTGTTCACTGTGATGTAACCATTGCTTTAGATCGAGGGGCAATTGAGGTAATGCCGCCAGGTGATCATCGACAACTTCTGGATCTTTGCTTTCAGAGACTTGCCGCACAGCAAAAGGATTGATAATAATATTATCCAATGGCTGACTACTGCTGCCATGGCGATAGACTGAGCGCTCAACCACATTCTTTAACTCACGGACATTCCCCGGCCAACGGTATTGCAGTAATTGCGCTTTTGCCGCAGAGGTGAAGCCCGGAAACAGTGGTAAACCTAACTCTCGGCACATCTGGATGGCAAAGTGTTCAGCGAGTAACATGATATCTTGCTGGCGTTCACGTAGCGGCGGTAGTTGCACCACATCAAAGGCGAGCCGGTCCAGCAGGTCGGCGCGGAACTTGCCCGCCTGCGCTAACGCGGGCAAATTGTCATTAGTAGCACAAACCAATCGTACATCCACTTGTAGTGGCTGACTGCCGCCAACGCGCTCCAGATGACCATACTCAATCACGCGCAGTAACTTTTCCTGTACTAGCATGGGGGCTGTTGCCAGTTCATCCAAAAAGAGGGTACCCCCATCCGCGCGTTCAAAACGCCCTAAATGGCGCTTCTGAGCACCGGTAAACGCTCCCGCTTCATGACCAAACAATTCTGAATCGAGTAAGTTTTCATTCAACGCGGCACAGTTAAGTGAAATGAACGGCCCCTGCCAACGGTTTGATAAATAATGCAACCGATGAGCAATCAGCTCTTTACCGGTACCTCGCTCACCAATCACCAATACCGGCTTATTCAGCTTTGCCAGCCCGGAAACTTGCTCCAGCACTTCAACAAAAGAGTTTGCTTCGCCTAACAGGTTTTCTAATTGCTCGCTCATGATGAAATTCGCCAATAGTTGGTTAAAACACTCACTTTACATTCTATCTTAATTTAAGCAGAAAATGTTTTTTTGTTATTTTTCAACTTATTAAAACTCATGAAAAGTTGGCACGACTCTTGATAATAGTTATTCCACAAGAGTTAGGCGAATGGATGCAACCAGACGCCGCTATTTCAGAAAGCCATTAAGTCAAAGAGGACATACATTATGGGTATTTTTTCACGCTTTGCCGATATCGTGAATGCCAACATCAATACATTGCTGGATAAAGCGGAAGATCCACAAAAATTAGTACGCCTGATGATTCAGGAAATGGAAGATACACTCGTCGAAATTCGTTCAACATCTGCCCGCGCATTAGCTGAGAAAAAACAGTTGTTGCGCCGCATCGATCACAGCGCAAGTCAGCAGCAAGAGTGGCAGGAGAAAGCCGAGCTGGCACTGCGTAAAGATAAAGAAGATTTAGCCCGCGCAGCACTGATTGAAAAACAAAAAGTTATTGCACTGATTGATACACTGACCCGTGAAGTGGCTACAGTGGAAGAAACACTGAGCCGCATGAAACATGAAATTAGCGAGTTG
Organism: Yersinia sp. 2542 StPb PI; assembly: GCF_048593855.1. Classification (NCBI taxonomy): domain Bacteria; kingdom Pseudomonadati; phylum Pseudomonadota; class Gammaproteobacteria; order Enterobacterales; family Yersiniaceae; genus Yersinia; species Yersinia sp. 2542 StPb PI. The sequence goes on along the minus strand of NZ_JAZGQA010000148.1, from coordinate 9,219 downwards.
GAAAGTAAGCTAACTGAAACCCGCGCCAGACAACAGGCGCTGACCCTGCGCCATCAGGCTGCTGCGTCATCTCGCGATGTGCGCCGCCAGCTCGATAGTGGGAAACTCGACGAAGCTATGGCACGTTTTGAGCAATTCGAGCGGCGTATTGACCATATGGAAGCTGAGGCTGAAACTGTGGGGGTCGGCAAACAAAAGTCGCTGGAAAGCCAGTTTGCTGAACTGAAAGCAGATGATGAAATCAGTAACCAGTTGGCCGCCCTGAAAGCGAAAATGAATTCGGCTGAGTAATGGTCTTGATCCATTTGCGTAAGCCCTATCTTTTGCTCTGTTTTATCGCTTTAGTGGCGAAAATATATCGAGCGGGCCGTAAGTAATAAAGCGGCCTGCCATAATTAAAATGCGGATACCCGCCAGATGATTAAGGGGAACGAATGAGTATCCTGTTTCTTGCCATACCACTGACCATTTTTGTGCTGTTTGTCGCACCTATTTGGTTATGGCTGCATTACAGCAATCGCCAGCAAAGTGGCGCTCAGCTTAGTCATCAGGATATGCAGCGCCTATCACAGTTAACTGATGATGCTCGCCGGATGCGGGAACGGATTCAAACATTAGAAGAAATTCTTGATGCGCAACATCCGAACTGGAGGCAGTCATAATGGGCGATGTTTTTAAAAATAATATGTTAAGTGGCAAAAAACTGTACCGGGTGCCAGAAGAGGGGATGATCAAAGGGGTGTGTGCTGGTCTGGCCCACTATTTTGATATTCCAGTACGATTGATTCGGGTGATGGTGGTGTTATCCCTGTTCTTTGGTTTGTTTGTTTTCACTATCGCGGCCTATATCGTACTGACTTTTATACTGGAACCGGTCCCCGCAGCCAGTTTTAATGGGCAGCATGAAGCAACGCCTCGTCAGCTTCTGGATCAACTAGAGTTTGAGTTGGGCGCCGGGGAGCAGCGTTTGCGCCAGGTAGAGCGCTATGTCACCTCTGAGACTTTTGGTGTTCAGAGCCGTTTTCGCCAGTTGTAGTGTTACCAATTATTGCAGCCGGGAATGTTGCCCATAGATGTTACTTACCTATCCATATAGCCTGCCGGAGGGCAAAAGATGAACAATAATCCCGCCCGTTCACGTGCAGGTGTAGTATTAACGTCACTGGTTAAAATTATCTTTACTGTTGCATTGGCCTATGGCCCGGCCAGTGCGGCTGGCTTGATAGTAAAGAGTGTGAGCCGCAAGCCCCTGCGTTGGTTGCTGCTGATGCTGCTAGAGCCAATGTTAAAACGCGCAATGCAGGCAGCTGCTGGCCAATTTGCCAAGGAGAAGCATGAAACGACTGCAAAATGAGATTACGTCTTTGGTTAATCGTGGGATGGATCGCCATCTCCGCTTAGCAGTAACCGGCTTGAGCCGCAGCGGGAAAACTGCCTTTATTACTTCGTTAGTGAATCAATTACTTCATGTCCACAGCGGTGCACGTTTGCCGCTGTTTTCGGCTGTGCGCGAAGAGCGGCTACTGGGTGTAAAACGGGTGCCGCAGCGTGATTTGGGTATTCAACGTTTTACCTATGATGAAGGATTGGCGTCTTTATATGGCACACCGCCAAACTGGCCAACTCCAACCCGTGGCGTCAGTGAAATTCGCTTAGCATTGCGCTTTCGTTCTGGTGATTCGCTTTTGCGCCACTTTAAAGAGACATCGACACTTTATTTGGAGATTGTCGATTATCCTGGTGAATGGTTACTGGACCTGCCTATGTTGGAACAGGACTATTTAAGCTGGTCCCGCCAGATGGCGGGCCTACTACAAGGGGATCGCGCACAGTGGGCCAAACCTTGGCTAACATTGTGTCAGCAGTGTGATCCGTTAGCACCGGCAGACGAAAACCAGCTAGCGGCCATTGCACAGGCTTATACCGATTATCTTATTCGCTGCAAGAATGAAGGCCTGCATTTCATTCAACCCGGGCGGTTTGTCCTGCCTGGTGATATGGCTGGTGCGCCTGCACTACAGTTTTTCCCGTGGCCGGAAGTGAATGAACTGAGTGAATCACGGCTGGCGCAGGCGGATAAACATTCCAATTTGGGTATGTTACGCACCCGTTTTAGCTATTACTGCAACTCGGTGGTGAAAGGTTTTTATAAAGAGCATTTTGTCCGATTTGATCGACAAATTGTGCTGGTGGATTGTTTGCAACCCTTGAACAGCGGGCCGCAGGCATTTAACGATATGCGCCTGGCTCTGACCCAATTAATGCAGAGTTTCCATTACGGAAAACGAACGTTATTCCGTCGCTTATTCTCGCCGTGTATCGATAAGCTGATGTTTGCGGCGACTAAAGCGGATCATGTGACGGCGGATCAACACGCGAATCTGGTATCGTTACTCCAGCAATTAGTGCAGGAAGCCTGGCAAAATGCTGCTTTCGAAGGGATCAGTATGGATTGTGTTGGGCTAGCATCGGTACAGGCGACAGAAAGTGGCATAGTCGAACATCAGGGGCAAAAAATCCCTGCATTGCGTGGCCATCGCCTGCTGGATGGTGTACCGCTGACGGTATTCCCGGGGGATGTCCCGGCGCGTTTGCCTGGTCCGGCATTCTGGCAGCAACAGGGTTTTCATTTTGATGAATTTCGCCCACAAGCGGTGAATGTTGATAGCCCATTGCCCCATATTCGGCTGGATGCAGTGATGGAGTTCTTATTGGGAGATAAGTTGCGATGAGTGAGCCGTTGAAACCACGGATAGATTTTGAACAGCCTTTGCAGCCTCTTGATGAGCCAGTATTAAAAGCAGCACAGGCTTTTGATCAACAAACCGCGCAGAACTTCTACCCTGCGGCACCTGAACTAGACGCTGAAGATGAAGAAGGGCGGGTGGAAGGGTTGGTGAATGCTGCGCTGAAACCCAAACGCAGTCTGTGGCGCAAAATGGTGACGGCCGGACTGGCACTCTTTGGTGTCAGCGTGATTGCCCAGTCAGTGCAATGGGTTAATCAGGCTTGGCAGCAGCAGGATTGGATAGCACTGGGGGCAACGACTGCCGGTGGGCTGATTGTGGTAGCTGGGGTCGGTTCGGTGTTGACCGAGTGGCGGCGTCTATACCGTTTACGCCAGCGGGCACAAGAGCGCGATGTCGCACGCGAACTTTTGGTGAGTCACGGTATCGGGCAAGGGCGCGCCTTTTGTGAAAAACTGGCGCGTCAGGCCGGATTGGAGCAAGGGCATCCGGCACTGCAACGTTGGCAGGCGTCACTGCATGAGACTCATAACGATCGAGAAGTGGTTGAGTTATATGCCAAACTGGTACAGCCAGCACTGGATAATCAGGCACGGGCAGAAATTAGCCGCTACGCTGCTGAATCAGCATTAATGATTGCGGTCAGTCCTCTGGCGTTGGTGGATATGGCCTTTATCGCCTGGCGTAATATTCGTCTGATTAATCGTATTGCCGCTCTGTATGGTATCGAATTGGGATATTTCAGCCGAATTCGGTTATTCCGCTTAGTGTTACTGAACATTGCCTTTGCCGGGGCTTCCGAATTGGTACGAGAAGTGGGTATGGATTGGTTGTCACAGGATTTGGCCGCTCGTTTATCGGCTCGTGCGGCGCAAGGGATCGGGGCGGGGCTACTGACCGCCCGACTGGGTATCAAAGCGATGGAGCTATGTCGCCCGTTACCGTGGCTGGATGGTGATAAACCTAAACTGGGAGATTTTCGCCGCCAGTTGATTAGCCAATTGAAAAATACGCTGCCGAAAAAAGACAAAGCTAAACCGTAATCAGTTGGCTATTTCAATCGCGGATCGAAGGCGAAGGAGAGTGTTTTGGCGGTACTCAAACAGGCCTGAAAATCTTTGTGGCGTGGGTTGACCAGCATATTGTGTTCTGATGGCACCAGTGTGGACGGGACCAGTAATCCAATTGATGATTCTGATGCCAACCACTCGGTGCCGATATCCATCGTAGCGGCAGGTGCGGGGTCGTTACGCCAGTCAATGGGCCAATCCTGTGGCTGTAACAGCATGATATTGCTATCATCAATCTCAATTTGAAATAATTCAAACTCACTGAGTGTTGAGCTGTCTTGAATATGCACCAGTGTTTCCAGCATTGCCAGTGACACACTACTGGCTAAATAGATGGCAGCGTGGCCTTTATGATTCCAGCGGCCGCCATAGATTTCAGCGCCATAGCCGGTCCAGGTTGAAGCAAGATAACGGCGCATCACAATGCGATAGAGCATCATAAGTATTGCCCCGTCGGGTTGCCAGTAATTGTGAACTTATCCATGTCATCTTCCCTATAGAACTTTTATCCTTCCTGGCACTCCGCTATGAAAATACACCGTGTTCCAGCCGGCCAATTAAATCACAGATTTCTAGCGCGCCGGTTTCGGTCTCCAGCAGTGAGTCAGGGCTGCGATGCCCAAGCCCCTTAATTGGCGTCGACATCCAGACGATGGCTTTGCCTTTATCACCACCAAATAGATCAACGGCGGCATCCATTACTCGCACGAAACGCGCAATTCGCTCGCTCTCTTCCGGGGTAAAACGGCCATCATGGGTGCGTCTGCGGGTTAGACTACGGCTGGGAATACCGGTAGCACGCAATACTTCAGATTTAGGTATGGACGCCCAGAGATGGATGCTGTCGATGACATCGACAGAAAAACCCAATTTGATGCTATCCACCAATACCGTGCCACGACTGGCCGGCAAACCAATTTCACGCCAGAGCGCCCCTGCCTTGGCTGTGGGGGTAGGCTGATAAGCTCTCATGTAACCTCCTCGGTCATATGGCTACCTCTACTATAGCCAGTTGGCCGATGGAATGCAAAGTGTCACCTCACCTTGACGAAGGGACTGATACAGTCAGGCATTATATTATTCTGAATTATTCTTATAAAAACTAATAACTCGCTAGATGTATGGCGCGCAGGCGCTGAAAATCTTACCTTGCTAGCATTGGTCGGGAAAAAAATCAGCAAAAACCCGATTCCTGTCAACTTTTGCTGACAGACTGCTTCATCAGCAAGGGGGGACAGGGTATTATCATAAGCAGAGACTCCGCACCTGCACTATATAAGGTCGATACTGATGCGCTTGGAAGTTTTTTGTGAAGACCGACTCGGTCTCACCAGAGAGTTACTTGATCTCTTGGTTTTACGCAGCATTGATTTACGGGGGATCGAAATTGATCCGATAGGGCGTATTTACCTGAACTTTTCTCAACTGGATTTCAGTGTATTCAGTGCCTTAATGATGGATATTCGACGTATCGAGGGGGTAACAGACGTTCGAACCGTCTCCTTTATGCCATCAGAACGTGAACACCGCTCGCTGCGAGCGTTACTTGAATCGATGCCAGAACCGGTATTCTCCATTGATTTAAGAGGTAATCTTGAGTTAGCGAACCCTGCGGCCCGTGAGCTTTTCTCCCTTCATGAAGAGCGTATTCGCCACAAAACTGCCGGCAGTCTACTCGGGGGATATAACTTTGCTCGTTGGTTTGAAGGGGGGGAGACCGCGCCTCATACCGAACGGGTGTTGATCAACAATCAGGATTACCTGATGGAGATAACCCCCATCGAGCTTGAAGACGAGCATCAGCAGAACCAAACAGTGGGTGCAGTGGTGATGTTAAAATCCACGGCGCGCATGGGTAAACAGTTACAAATCTTATCCGTTAACGATGATACTGAATTTAAACAGATTGTTGCCAGCAGCGTTAAGATGCGCCAAGTGCTTGAGCAAGCCCGTAAGTTGGCGATGCTGGATGCCCCCTTGCTATTGGTTGGTGATACCGGTACCGGTAAAGATCTCTTGGCTCACGCCTGTCACTTGCGTAGCCCGCGCGGGAAAATGCCTTTCCTTGGCCTTAATTGTGCTTCAATGCCGGACGATGTGGTAGAAAGCGAGCTATTCGGCTATGCAGCCGGGGCTTACCCGAATGCCATCGAAGGTAAAAAAGGCTTCTTTGAGCAGGCGAATGGTGGCTCGGTGCTACTGGATGAAATCGGCGAAATGTCGCCACGCATGCAAATCAAACTGTTGCGATTCCTAAACGATGGTACCTTCCGCCGTGTCGGGGAAGAACATGAAGTGCATGTCGATGTTCGGGTTATTTGCGCCACGCAAAAGAACCTGGTGGAGTTGGTTCAGCGTGGTGAGTTTCGTGAAGATCTCTATTATCGCCTTAATGTGCTGACTATCACCTTGCCACCATTGCGTGAGCGTCAGGCTGATATCATGCCACTGACCGAATTGTTCGTTGCCCGCTTTTCGGACGAACAAGGCGTGCCACGGCCGAAGTTGGCTCCTGAACTGAGCAGTTTTCTGACTAATTATGGTTGGCCCGGCAATGTGCGGCAGTTGAAAAATGCCATTTATCGCGCCCTGACCCAATTGGACGGTTTCGAACTGCGGCCCCAGGACATTATCTTGCCGGAGTTTGAAGTTGAAGCCGTACTGGGGGACGAAGTGCTTGATGGTTCGCTTGATGACATCAGCAAACGCTTTGAACGCTCAGTGCTGACCCGTCTTTACCGTAATTATCCCAGTACACGTAAATTGGCCAAGCGCCTTGGCGTCTCGCATACCGCGATTGCCAACAAGTTGCGCGAATATGGTTTAAGCAGTAAGCGACCAGTCAGTGATGACAGCGAAGAGGAGTAAGCAACAGAGCAATGTGTTGCTATAAATGGATAGTATTAAAAACGGATTGTATTAAAAACAGATAGTATTAAAAACGGATTGTAATAAAAAACGGCTGTACCCAGATGGGCCAGCCGTTTTGAGTTAATGCTCCGGTTTAGTTAAACCGAAGTTAACCAGTTATTTCAGTGCTGCCAGCGCGGCATCATAGTTTGGTTCAGTGGTGATTTCGTTAACCAGTTCGCTGTAGATAACGTTATCTTGCCCATCCAGAACCACCACAGCACGCGCAGTCAAACCAGCCAATGGGCCTTCGGTAATGGCCACACCATAAGCTTGTTTGAAATCGGCGCCACGCAGCGTTGATAAGGTCGTTACGTTGCTCAGGCCTTCAGCACCACAAAAGCGTGATTGAGCAAATGGCAGGTCAGAGGAGATACAAAGAACGACGGTGTTCTCAAGTTCGCCAGCCAATTGATTGAATTTACGTACCGATGCCGCACAAACGCCGGTATCAATACTTGGGAAGATATTCAGGACTTTACGTTTGCCAATGAAGCTGCTTAGGGCAACATCAGATAAATCTTTCGCAACCAAAGTAAAGTCTTTTGCTTTATCGCCAGCTTGTGGCAGTTGACCTGCAACAGTCACTGGATTGCCTTGAAAATGTACGGTCTGTGTCATTATTTGATCCCTTTTACAGATGTGTAACACGAAGTTCAGTTTAAGGTAACAATGGCGGCTTGGATATGAGAAATTTGCTAAATAATTGAGATTTTGCTTACGTTAGGTTCTAACGTCTGATACTCAAGCCCGAATTCTGCCAAGGAGCCATAATTGAGAACAATGCGTTTCTACCCTGAGGCATGGCCTTTACATTCTGCGTTTGTTATTTCCCGTGGTAGCCGTACAGAAGCCAAAGTGGTGGTCGTCGAGATTGAAGAGGACGGCATTCTGGCTTGCGGCGAATGTACCCCATATCCACATTATGGTGAAAGTGAATCATCGGTCATGGCACAGCTAGCTTTGGTTGTGAATGCCATAGAAGGTGGCATTTCACGGCAGGCTTTACAGCAGCTATTACCCGCAGGGGCGGCCAGGAATGCGGTAGATTGTGCACTGTGGCAGTTGGAATGTTTACAGAACCGACAAAGTTTGTGGCACATGAGCCAGACAACGGCTATTCCCCATATTTCAATGGCTCAAACAGTCAGTATCGGCACGCCAGAAGCGATGGCGTACAGTGCCAGTGCATTGGCACATCTTGGCGCCAGATTGCTGAAAATAAAACTTGATGACCATCTTATTGCTGAGCGTTTAGTGGCGATCCGCAGTGCTGCGCCAGAAGTGACCTTAATCGTGGATGCCAATGAATCCTGGCAAACCGAAGGGCTGGTTGCCCGTTGCCAGTTACTGGCAGATTTAGGTGTGGCGATGCTGGAACAGCCGCTACCGGCCGGTGAAGATGATAGTTTGCAGAATTTTATTCATCCGTTGCCGATTTGTGCTGACGAAAGCTGCCATACGCGGGCGGATTTAGCCGGACTGGTTGGCCGCTATGACATGGTAAACATTAAACTGGACAAAAGTGGCGGGTTAACCGAAGCGTTATTGCTAGCCGAGCAGGCAAAATCACAGGGATTTGCCATTATGCTCGGTTGCATGTTGTGTACTTCCCGCGCCATACGAGCGGCCTTGCCACTGGCACCGGGCGCGCGGTTTGTTGATCTCGACGGCCCGACATGGTTGGAACAGGACATTGAGGATGGACTGCACTTCTCTACGGGGGCGATTGATTTGTCGGTTTAATCCGCCAACGTAAGTAAATCCACCAACGCAGCCAGATAACATTCACTGGCTGCATCGGCGGAAATCGGCGGTAATTCTGCGGTGATACACGGCAAATTGCGATCAGCGCACCAGCTACCAAATGACCCCGGTGTGGCGTAACCGACACTGTTAACGAGCGGTAATGCGAAATTGGCTGCCAACCGAGCCCCTAGCACAGAGTTACCAGGGTCTTCAATGCAGGCCAGCGGTTCATGGAATGAGACGACCCAGCGGGGAGCAAGTTGCTCAATCAAGGCGCATAAAGCTTGTGTTTCTGGTTCTGAACCTGCGTGTTCTCCCGTCAATAACCGGACATCACGTGCATCAGCGGCACTGTTCCAGCGATAAACCGTCTCGCCTGGTTGCCAGTTTTTTGCCGGGAAATTGCGATTAAGATCAACACCATTGGCATTAGCACGTAACCCTAATTGGCAACCATCCGGGTTCACTGCTAATACCACATGATGGCGCTGTTGTTCCGGGGCAATAGTGCGTAACGCGCAGGAAAGGGCAACAATGGCCGCACTTTCATCGCCATGGGTGCCGGCGATAATCAATCCGGTGTTAACAGATGACGTGGGGGCAGGGAAGTAAAGCAGCGGTGCACCCAGCAGCGATTGGCCGTAGTGTTGGCCTAAGGTGAGCAAATTTCCTCGTGCTGAACGAGGTCGATATTGAGTCATAATGTTCTCTGTTATCCTGAACATATTTATAATACTTTCAAC
>NZ_JAZGQA010000147.1:0-11134 GCF_048593855.1 Yersinia sp. 2542 StPb PI | reverse complement strand
ATTGCTTAAATTCACTTATGTTAATGCCTGTGCTAATGGTCCATATGTTAATTAAGGTGAGTAGCATGCCCAGTTCCTCTTCAGGTTCTTCCCCATTACGCAAATTAAAATGGCACGGTCTGAAATGGAGTCGCTTGAAGAATATTGCCTTCCCACTGCGTATATTTTTGCTGCTATTAACCGTCTCGATCATTTTGGTTGGTACACTTGATCGTTTTCTGAGCCACAGTTTTGAACAATATTTACTGGATCAGGTCAGTAAAACCGCGATGAATCAGGCCAAGATTATCGCCGCGATGGATTCGGTGGTGGATGCAGTAAAACGCCGCGATAAAGCTCAGTTAGCACAAATTGTGGGGCGGTTAGGTGATACCTCAGATCTTGATTATCTGGTGATTGGCGATACTCAGTCGATTCGTCTGTATCACCCTAATCCGCAAATGATTGGTTATCCGATGCAATGGACGAAACCCGGTGCGCTGGAACGAGGTGAAAGTTATATCATTTTCGGTAAAGGCTCGATGGGGGAAGCGATGCGGGCTAAAACCCCGATCCGCGACGAACACGGACAAATCATCGGGGTCGTTTCTCTGGGCTACCTCATCAGCAAGATTGACCACTGGCGACTCATTTATCTGCTGCCACTCACTCACTCGTTTATCATGGTGCTGATTGTATTGCTATTGCTGTCATGGCTGTTTGCACACCACATCCGCCGCCAAATGATGGGAATGGAGCCGAAAGAGATAGCGCGAGTATTACGCCAACAAGAAGCCTTGTTTGGTGCCGTATTTGAAGGGCTGCTGGCGGTTGATCCTGAGGGAAGGATCACTGCAATCAATCAAAATGCGCGTAAAATGCTGCACATCTCCGCCACACCACAACAGTTAATAGGTTGCAACGTCAGTGAAGTGGTCTCACCTGACCATTTCTTCCTCGATCAAACCGGTGATAACCGTCAGGATGAGCTATGTACCTTTAATGGCTTGAATACTATCGCCAATCGGGCGGGTATTTGGTCTGAAGAGGGGGTGTTTCAAGGCTGGGTGGTGAGCTTTCGTAGCCAGGATGATATTCATACTCTTAGCGTCCAACTGAGCCAGATTAAGCAATATGTCGAGAATCTACGCACGGTGCGCCATGAACACTTGAACTGGATGTCAACCATCAGTGGGTTATTGCAGATGAAAGAGTTTGATCGGGCACTTGAGATGGTAAAAACCGAGTCTTCATCCCATCAGGCTCTGATTGATATGTTACGCACCGCGTTCAGTAACCGGCAAATTGCCGCTTTACTCTTCGGTAAATACCACCGGGCCAAAGAGTTAGGGCTGAGCTTGAACTTTATTCCCGGTTGCCAGTTGGGCATACTGCCGCCCACCATCGGGGAGAACGAATTGGCTGCTATCATGGGGAATTTACTGGATAACGCTTTTGAGGCTAGCTTGAAGAACCCGGAATGCGATAAACAGGTTGAAATTTACCTTTCTGATGAAGGGGATAACTTGATTTTGGAGGTTGCCGACCACGGTTGCGGTATCGATCCGCAACTGCAAGATAGCTTATTCGAACGCGGTATCAGCTCTAAAAATTCAGACGAACACGGGATCGGCCTGTACCTGGTAGCCACCTATGTTCAGCAAAGTGGCGGCACCATTACGATAGAAGAAAATCCGCCGCGCGGCACCTTATTTACGGTCTTTATTCCGAAGACGCGTTGATCTCAAAGATGAGGAGATCCCATGGAATGGCTTAATATTTTAGTGGTAGAAGACGAAACACCGCTGGCAGAGATGCATGCAGAATTTATCAAACAAAGCAGCTATTGCCACGAAGTTTGGCTCGCGGGTAATTTGCAACAAGCCCGCAGCATGGTGATGCGTTTCAAGCCTGATTTAATTTTGCTGGATAACTATCTGCCCGATGGTAGTGGCCTGGAATTACTGCGTGAGATGACCTTACAGGGTTTCTCTGGTGGCATTATTTTCGTCACTGCGGCCAGCGATAGTGAGACGGTATCTGAAGCAATCCGTTATGGGGTTTTTGATTACCTGATTAAACCGGTAGCCTATGAGCGGTTGGAGCAGTCATTAGCCCGTTACAGCCACCGCCATCAGGTATTACAAGATGGTACCAAGGTTAATCAGCGCCAGATCGATGAAATGTATAATACCTATGCCCGTGGTGAACAGAAAGTGACGCTACCATTAGGCATAGACCAGATGACATTGGACAAAATCCAAACCCTATTCAGTGATAACATGGCGGAGTACACCGCAGAAACTGTCGCCCAGGTTCTGGGATTAAGCCGTACCACGGCACGCCGTTATCTGGAGTTCTGTGCCACTAATCAGGCCCTACAGGCAGAAATTATTTATGGTAAGGTGGGTAGGCCACAGCGGATTTATCGCAGTAAAAAATCAGCGTAGTTGGCACAGCTCCCCACTCGACAGCAAAGGCGTTCCACCGTCAATCACGTGGAGCGCTTCATTTCTCAGATAATAATTGCCTAGTTAATAATCAGATTTTTCCTGCATCTGTTAAGCCTCTAACATTTTTGATAACAATTATTGCTACAACAAAGATTGATGAGCATCATGCAGGCTAGGTTCCGTAATACAGAAAAATCATGATTAATGTTGCATTGATAGATGACCATATTGTCGTCCGCTCTGGGTTTGCCCAACTGCTCTCGCTGGAAAAAGATATTCGCATTATTGGTGAATATGGTTCGGCAGCGCAGGCGTGGGCCGAACTACCGAATATCGATGTGCATGTTACCGTTATGGATATTTCGATGCCGGATGAAAGCGGGCTAAGTCTGCTCAAACGTCTGCGTCAAACCATGCCTCATTTTCGCGCAATTATTCTGAGTATTTATGACACCACCGCCTTTGTGCAAAGTGCGATGGATGCGGGTGCCAGCGGCTATCTGACTAAACGCTGTGGCCCGGATGAATTGGTTCAGGCGCTGCGGACGGTCAATGGCGGCGGCCTCTATCTGTGTGCTGACGCACTGCGAGCACTGCGTTATATACCACAACATCCGCCACAACTGGCAATATTAACGCCACGCGAGAAAGAGGTTTTCCAATTGTTAATCAATGGAATCAGTGTTAAATCCATTGCCGAGCAATTGTCACTCAGCCACAAAACCGTCCACGTCCATCGAGCCAATATTCTGGGCAAACTCAACTGTGAAACCACTGTCGAACTGGTGCATTTTGCCCTACAGCATCAGTTGTTGGCAGGTAATTAAGTATGTTACAGCTACGGTCGGTGGGGCTATCGCTGTTTCTGACCATCTTCTACTCTCTGAGTTGGCTCGCCCTGTGGACCATCAGTTTTTATCTCAGTAATGACGGCTTACACGCCGTTTTACTGCTGCCGCAAGGGCTACGGCTGGCCTTAATGATTCTGCTACCCCGCCGTTATTGGCCGGTACTGCTGCTGGCCGAATCTGGGATGTTGTGGTGGTTGTATAGCGAAAAGTTGCAAGTTACTGCCTTAATTGTGCTTTCATCGGCGCTGAGTTTATTGCCCGCCTGGCTGAGTCAACGTTTCTGGCATCACTACACCCTTTATTGGCAACGGCTGTTACTTTTACTCACTGCGGTGACGGGCAACAGCTTACTGCACGGCTTCGTACTGGGTTTTTGGCTGCCTTTATCGTTAACGCAGACCCTACTTGCCACCTTTACCGGCGGTATTTTGCTAGTCCCCTTTACCTATCTTATCTATGAATATTTAAAGCAGCAGCACATCCGTAACCTGTTTTCCCAACAGATGCCCGATCCGCCGCTGCGTACCTCGCTACTGATTTGGTGCTCGCTTATTTTTGCCATTGGCGTGTGTATACAGGTTGCTATTACGCCGAATATGGAGCGCCTGTTGCTGATTTTTGTTTTTCTGCCCAATGTGTTTATGGCTTACAAATTCGGTTGGCAAGGGGGGGTATTGGCTGCGGTATTAGGCAGCCTGATGATAACAGTCACCCGTCAGGCCAGTGGCGCTTTTCATGACCTGTCGGAACTGGAGCTGTTCCTCTCGACCCAGGCCTTACTGGGAATGACATTAGGTATCGCCATCAGCCGCCAACAGCAACTGACCCAACATCTGCACCGTTACCGCAATCAGTTAGAACAAGAACTGCAAACCCGCCGTAAGCTGATGGAACGGTTGGTGCATACCGAGGAGGATGTGCGCAAAGAGATCGCACGCGAATTGCATGATGAAATTGGCCAGAATATCACCGCAATTCAAATCCAGGCGATGTTAGTCAACCGCAGCGCCCCCTCTGCGGCAGCGCAATCTGCAGCAAATCAGATAAGTACCCTGTCGCAACGTATTCATCAAACCACGCGCCAACTGTTACGCCAGTTACGTCCGCCAGTTCTGGATGAAATGCCGCTGGATCAAGCACTGCACCATCTGGCTGAAGAATTTGCTTTTGCCGAGCAAGGTATCAACTTCCAACTGGATTATGCGCTGCCACCCGACCCTGGTGAAGATGCGGTGATATTCACCCTGTATCGACTGGTGCAGGAGTTATTGAACAATATTAATAAGCATGCCAAGGCTCGCAATATTCATGTCAGCCTGCGCATCGGTAACAATATCATCACGCTGGACGTGCGCGATGATGGCATGGGTATTCCGGTGCAACCGCCAGGAGGTGGTTTTGGCCTGCGTGGCATTGAAGAACGGGTGCGCGCACTGGGGGGAGACTGGTTACTGCAACGCCGGTTAGGTACCCGGGTGGTGGTCAATCTACCCACTCACGTCCGCAGTAATGACACTGTGAACCTGCCCACAAAATTGAATCAAAAGTCTTCATAAATAAGCATTATTCCTAGCCGCCTAAAACCTTGTCTCATCTCTTTCACTTTCACCTTCCCTACACTCAACTCACTTACTGGAGGAATCCATGCCTGCATCGCACACGTCGTCGAAGACTTTACCCCCCGAGCCTTTGACGCCGGAACAGGTGAATGCGCGTTATCGCTATTGGCGGCCGCGCCTGATGGCCGCCATGGTGATGGGTTACGCCGCTTTTTATTTAACGCGTAAAAGTGTCAATTACGCGATGCCAGTGATGCAACTGGAACTGGGGTTGGACAAAGGGGATATCGGCTTACTCGGCACCCTGTTTTACCTGGCTTACGGCGGTTCTAAATTTGTCTCCGGTATCGTCAGCGACCGGACTCAAGCCCGCTGGATTATGGGTATCGGCCTGATGATGACCGGGGTGCTGAATGTGGTGTTCACCCTATGCCACACCCTACCCGCACTGTTAATTGTGTGGACCTTGAATGGCTTCTTTCAAGGATGGGGCTGGCCGCCATGCGCCAAATTGCTCAGCACATGGTATTCACGCAGTGAACGCGGTAGCTGGTGGGGATGCTGGAATACCTCTATCAGCATCGGGGGGGCAGCAGTGCCTCTGCTGTCTGCCTTTCTGGCCTCGCACTATGGCTGGCAAGCCGCACTACTGGTACCGGGTGCGATAGGCATCGTATTAGGGATTTGGCTGTGCTGGCAGTTGTGCGATAAGCCGCAACAGCAAGGTTTGCCGACTATCGGCCAATGGCGGCGCGATCCACAGGATCAATGGCAGGAGCAACAAAGCCCGCCGATGCCGATGGGGCGTATTTTACGTGATGCCATTTTAGGTAATCGCACCATCTGGTTGCTGGGGGTCTCTTATGTGCTGGTCTATTTGATCCGCATTGCTCTCAACGACTGGGGCAATATCTGGCTGGCGGAGAGCCATGGAGTCAATTTGCTCAGTGCCAATGCCACGTTATCGCTATTTGAGTTAGGTGGATTATTTGGCGCGCTGTTTGCTGGCTGGGGATCAGATCTGTTATTTCGTGGTCAGCGGGCACCGATGATTTTGTTATTCGCGCTGGGGTTATTTCTGACTATGACCGCGCTGTGGTTGGCACCGGTACATAACTATCCGCTGCTGTCAGTGACGTTTTTCAGTATCGGTTTTTTTGTTTTCGGGCCGCAAATGCTGATTGGATTGGCGGCAACGGAATATACCCATAAAGACGCCGCCGGTACGGTCACGGGATTTCTCGGATTATTTGCCTACCTCGGTGCAGCACTCGCGGGATGGCCACTGGCGCAAGTATTGCAACATTATGGCTGGCAAGGTTTTTTTGCCTTACTGACGCTGGCATCAGCCGGAGTTGGGTTGCTATTAATGCCGCTATTAATGACCGGTATGAATTTGTCGGGGTTGGAACCCGCGCAAAAGAGATTCGCCCCACAAGATAAAGATAATCTTTAGCCCGCAATGGAGCGCAGGTGAGTAGTACCTAAAAAAGAAAATAAAACAGTACGTTACGTGAAGTCAGCACGATCTCGCCCCTACAACATCAGCCCGACCTGTCACCCCGTATCGGCGACAAAAAGGGATAAAAGGATAATGTTATGAAACTCGCACCACTCTCAGTTCTGATTGCCGCCGGCCTCACCCTGAGCGCCTTGACTACTGTCGCCAAAGCCGAAGGCCGTCTGGTGATTTATTGCAGTGCCACCAATGCGATGTGTGAAGAAGAAGCCAAAGCCTTTGGGGCAAAATACGATGTAAAAACCAGCTTTATTCGTAATGGTTCCGGCAGCACGCTGGCCAAAGTGGATGCTGAGAAAAAGAACCCGCAGGCCGATGTTTGGTATGGCGGTACTCTGGATCCACAATCTCAAGCGGGTGAAATGGACCTGCTCTATCCTTACCAGTCACCTAATCTGGCGCAAATCATGCCGCAGTTCCGTGATCCGGCCAAACGCAAAGGTAACTACTCTTCAGCGGTTTACATCGGCATTTTAGGCATGGGCGTGAATACCGACCGCTTGAAAGAAAAAGGTCTGCCAGAGCCAAAATGTTGGAAAGACCTGACCAACCCAGTTTACAAAGGTGAAATTCAAATTGCTGATCCGCAAAGCTCCGGTACCGCCTACACCGCGTTGGCAACTTTTTCACAATTATGGGGTGAAGATGCCGCCTTCGATTACCTGAAAAAACTGAATGCCAACGTGTCGCAATACACCAAATCCGGTATTGCCCCGGCCCGGAATGCTGCCCGTGGCGAAACCACAATTGGTATTGGCTTCCTGCACGACTACTCACTGGAAAAAGAGAAAGGCGCACCGTTGAAATTGATCTCGCCATGTGAGGGTTCCGGCTATGAAATCGGCGGAGTCAGTATCCTAAAGGGTGCTCGTAATCTGGATAATGCCAAGTTATTTGTTGATTGGGTGTTGTCAAAAGAGGCACAAGAACTGGCATGGCAGAAGGGCCAGTCCTACCAGATTCTGACCAATACCACGGCGGCAACCTCACCTAACTCGCTCAAGTTGGATGATCTGAAGCTGATTAACTACGACATGGACACTTATGGTGCCACAGAAATGCGCAAGAAGCTGATCACCAAGTGGGTCAACGACGTCAAGATGGGCCAATAAAAGCCCACAAAGGACTCCGACTCATATAAATAATTTATTTCTATAACCGAGTCATTGGCGTTACAGCAAGTGAATAACAGATCGGTCGGGGACCGGTTTGAATAGCATTCATGCCGGTTCGCAAGGTAAGCGAACATTGCTGTAACGCCAGGGACAAAGGGTATCTGGGGAACACCATGACACATGCACATGCTCTGCGGCTCCCGCAGACACGGGATGCCATTTTCTATTGGCTGGCTTTCGCCGTGGCTGCTTTTGCCCTATTGCCCACGTTTAGCCTGGATTACGGCCTGCTTGAGGCCAGTCGTTCGGAGCTACTGGCCTCTTATGGTTGGTCTGGCCTTAATATCAGTACGCTGTGGTTTGGCCTGCCGTTACTGCTGCTTTTCAGGCCATTGTCACCCGTTGGTCGCGAACATCGCTACCGCCATCTGTTTGATGCAGGCTATGCCTTATTCTGCGCACTGCTGGTGGTGGTAAGCTCAGCCTGGCTCGGGCGCGGGTTAGGATTTGCCACTATCGGGCTGTTTATCGCTCTGGGGGCAATCATTACTCTGGCGCTGGCGCGCCTTGAATGGCTGGGTGGTGACCGTTTTGTACTCGGATCACTGGTGACTATCATTGCCCTGATCACCGTTTTTATTCTGTTCCCCAGTATTGCCATTTTTATCCCGATCTTTACCGATGAGAGTGGCGCTTTTGCACCGTGGCAGTTTATGGCAATCCTCGGTCAAGCGCATATCCTGCAAGTTATCTGGAATTCGTTCCTGCTGTCGGTGGCGGTTGGCATAGGTTGTACCTTTTTCGGTATGGTGCTGGCTATCTATACCACGCGTATTGCCAAACGCTCCGCTTTGCTGGGGCGCATCTTCTCAATTCTGCCTATTGTTACCCCACCCTTTGTCGTCGGGCTGGGTGTAACCTTGATGATGGGCCGCTCCGGCTATGTGACAGAGTTGATGGTCACTTGGTTCGGACTGACCAATACTAACTGGTTATATGGCTTCACCGGCATCTGGCTGGCACAAGTTTTAGCCTTTACGCCGATGTCATTTATGATCCTCGATGGCGCAATCAAAACTATCCACCCGTCGCTGGAGGAAGCCTCTTATACCTTGCGGGCCAGCCGTTGGCAGACCTTTATGCAGGTGTTTTTACCCTTGCTAAAACCGGCGCTGGCCAACTCATTCCTAATCGTTATTGTGCAATCACTGGCTGATTTCAGTAACCCATTAGTGTTGGGTGGTAACTTTGACGTGCTGGCTACCCAAATCTACTTCTATATCACGGGTGCACAACTTGACTATCCAGCCGCCTCCACGCTGGGGGTTATCTTACTGATGTTTTCACTGTTTATCTTCTGCATTCAGTATATGTGGATAGGTAAACGCTCTTACGTCACCATTTCTGGTAAGTCTTCTCGGGGCGATGTCCAACCATTACCGGTATCACTGGTGTGGGGCACCACCGCCATGCTGTATGTGTGGATTGCCTTTAACGTCTTACTGTATGGCAGCATTTTCTACGGCAGTTTCACCGTCAACTGGGGGGTCGATTACACCCTGACGCTGAATAACTTTAATCAGCTATTTGGTCAAGGTTTCAGTGACGGCGCATGGCCTTCTCTGCTCGATACGCTGCTCTATGCGGGTATTGCTGCCCCTATCACCGCCGCCTTTGGTCTGCTGATTGCCTATATCGTGGTGCGCCAACAGTTCCGTGGTAAAAAAACCATCGAATTCAGCACCATGTTGTGCTTCGCGGTACCGGGTACGGTCGCGGGGGTGTCCTATATTCTGGCCTTTAACAGTGCCCCGGTGTACCTGACCGGTACTGCCGCCATCGTTATTATCTCTATGGTGATGCGTAATGTGCCGGTAGGGATACGCGCGGGGATTGCCGGGCTGGGACAACTGGATAAATCATTGGATGAGGCATCACTTAGTCTGCGGGCGGGTTCGCTGCGTACTGTGATTTATATTCTACTGCCGTTGCTACGCCCGGCGATTCTATCGGCGCTGATTTACAGTTTTGTGCGCGCCATGACTACCGTCAGTGCCATCGTCTTCCTGGTAACACCTGATACACGGGTCGCCACCTCTTACATCCTTAACCGGGTAGAAGATGGCGAATACGGTATTGCCATCGCTTATGGTTCGATTCTGATTGTGGTCATGCTCGCCATCATCTTCCTGTTTGATTATCTGGTTGGCGAAGCGCGTACTGCCCGCTCGAAAGCCAGTAATGCTGAATAATGACGTACTGATAAGGCTGAATGCTATGTCTACTATAAATACAGTATCTACTCAAAAAAATCTGTCAGAGCAAAAGACAGTCACTCGCGATAAGAAACATTTCGTCGAGCTAAAACACGTCACCAAGCGTTTTGGTAGCAATATCGTGATTGACAGTCTCAATCTGGCTATCCCTAAAGGGGAAATGGTCACCCTGCTGGGGCCATCGGGTTGTGGTAAAACCACGGTATTACGGCTGGTTGCCGGGCTAGAAAAACCGTCCGGCGGACAAATCTTTATCGATGGTGAAGATGTGACTGACCGATCTATCCAGCAGCGGGATATCTGCATGGTATTCCAGTCCTATGCCTTGTTCCCGCACATGTCACTGGGCGAAAACATTGGCTATGGTCTGAAAATGCTGGGCCGGCCGAAAGATGAGATTCGAGGTCGTGTACAAGAAGCCTTAGCGTTAGTAGATTTAGACGGCTTTGCCGATCGCTTCGTGGATCAAATATCCGGTGGGCAGCAACAACGTGTTGCGCTGGCCAGGGCACTAATCCTCAAACCTAAAGTGCTGCTTTTTGATGAACCGCTCAGTAATCTGGATGCTAATTTGCGCCGCAGCATGCGTGATAAAATTCGAGAATTGCAACAGCAGTTTACTATTACCTCGCTGTATGTTACCCACGACCAAAGTGAAGCCTTTGCCGTGTCTGATACCGTGCTGGTGATGAATAAAGGTAAAATAATGCAAATTGGTGCGCCACAAGAACTGTATCGCCACCCCGCCTCGCATTTTATGGCCAGTTTCATGGGCGACGCTAACGTCTTTCCAGCCACTATTCACAGCAGTAGCGTTGAAATCTTCGGTTATCACATCCCTAAACCACAGGGATTTGCCGCCCAACGGCAACAGTCCACCGTGGGTGTACGACCAGAGGCTATCACGCTAAGTCAGCAAGGTGAGCCAAGCCAGCGGTGTACTATTAATAAAGTGGCTTATATGGGGCCGCAATATGAGGTACTGGTGGATTGGCAAGGTCAATCTTTGCTATTGCAAGTAAATGCCACACAACTGCAACCCGCCCCCGGTGACAGTTATTATCTGCAAATCCATCCCTATGGCATGTTTGTTCTGGCTGATACACCCCAGTAGACTTGTTGGCGAGCAGCGTAACAATACGTTGCTCGCTCTTTCGTTAAACAATCGGCCGCTTTTTGCGCAAGGATTGAGCTAAAAGTCAAAATTCTCAATAAGTTGCGCAAACTGTAAGCAAACAATCCAAATTTACTGTTTCCCCTTTGACATGTTCCTCATACCCCGCTATTATTCGCCCCGTTCAGACAATTCCTCTGTAGTTCAGTCGGTAGAACGGCGGACTGTTAATCCGTATGTCACTGGTTCGAGTCCAGTCAGAGGAGCC
>NZ_JAZGQA010000146.1:0-11145 GCF_048593855.1 Yersinia sp. 2542 StPb PI | reverse complement strand
CCATAGCTCAGCTGGATAGAGTACTCGGCTACGAACCGAGCGGTCGGAAGTTCGAATCTTCCTGGGTGCACCATATTTTGCAGTATGGTGAAATAGTCAAATGAACATCAGGTAGTGTCAAAGAATTAATTGCACCCATAGCTCAGCTGGATAGAGTACTCGGCTACGAACCGAGCGGTCGGAAGTTCGAATCTTCCTGGGTGCACCATATTAAGAAACCTCGCTACGGCGGGGTTTTCTGCTTTTAGTAGCAGATAATTCGTAGAACCGAGCGGTCGGAAGTTCGAGCCGAGCGCAGCGAGACAACGTTGCTTTAGCAACGGCCCGTAGGGCGAGGCGTAAGCCGAGTCATCTTCCTGGGTGCACCATATTAAGAAACCTCGCTACGGCGGGGTTTTCTGCTGTTTAGTTTTTGCTTCATGTTCCCTATAGCCCAGCAAAACGAAATACCTGAATTCTCTTATCTCGTAATCAACGCTTCAACTCATTGGTTTCTTCTATATCAAATAGCAACTTTATTAAGCTGAATTTATTATTTATCAAGTAAATTCAGGCGATTATACAGTAAGCGACAATTTAGTTAGTTTGCGATAAAGTAGCTTTTCATTTATCCCTAGGCGCGGGGCCACGATGTACGATCGCTACGAAGGCCTGATTTTTGATATGGATGGCACCATTCTGGACACTGAGTCCACACATCGTCAGGCCTGGCGTCAGGTGCTAACGCCTTATGGTATGCATTTCGATGATCAAGCGATGGTGGCTTTGAATGGCGCACCGACTTGGCGAATTGCCCAGGCAATCATCGCTAATCATCAATCTGATTTGGATCCTCATTTATTGGCCACTGAGAAAACAGCATTAGTGAAGACGATGCTGTTGGATAATGTGAAGCCTCTACCGCTCATAGACGTTGTTAAAGCCTATCATGGGCGTATACCTATGGCTGTAGGGACAGGAAGCGAGCATGCTATGGCAGAGATGCTCTTGTGTCATCTGGGTCTGCGCGGTTATTTCGCGGCCGTTGTCGGTGCTGATGATGTCACCAAACATAAACCAGAACCTGAGACATTTTTACGCTGTGCGCAGTTACTCGGCGTGCAGCCAGCTAAATGTGTCGTCTTCGAAGATGCTGACTTTGGTGTTGAAGCGGCTAAAAGGGCCAATATGGCAATAGTTGATGTGCGCCTGTTGTGAGTAGTACGCTAGCTATTGCTTCTTTATTCGGGAGTAGCTTCCTCAGTGCGATGCTCTTACCCGGAAATTCTGAAATTCTGTTAGTCACCCTATTAACGGCAGATAGTGCGCCGGCAATGATGTTGGTGTTATCTGCCACTGTCGGAAATACCCTTGGGGGGCTAACAAATGTTGTTATAGGGCGTTTATTACCGGAGCTAAAGCCACAGCGGGGGATGAGTACAGCATTAGGCTGGCTCCAACGTTTTGGCCCAGCGGCTTTGTTATTGAGCTGGCTACCGATAGTGGGCGATTTGATGTGTGTGTTGGCAGGCTGGTTGCGAATGCCCTGGGGTCTTGTGGCTTTTTTTCTGTGTTTGGGAAAAGCATTACGTTATATCGTATTAACGGTAATTACGTTGCAAGGAATCGCCTGGTGGCAGTAAAGAATGTGACAAACTTACATAGTCACCTCGATGCAGTTTCAGTATGCTGGCGAGTTATGGTTTTCAAGAGCGGGAGGTCGATTTGATCCCGGATGTATCACACGCGCTAACTTGGCTGGAAGCGCATCCTAAAGCCCTGAAAGGGATCCGTCGCGGTATCGAGCGGGAAACATTGAGAGTGACTGCCGATGGCCAATTAGCCTCGACGGGTCATCCAGAGTCATTGGGTGCAGCTCTGACACATCAATGGATTACCACTGATTTTGCTGAGGCATTGTTGGAATTCATTACTCCAGTCGATGGGGATATTGACCATTTGCTGACTTTTTTACGTGATATCCACCGTTATACGGCACGTAAACTGGGTGATGAACGTATGTGGCCGCTCAGTATGCCTTGCTTTATTGAGGCTGAGCAGGATATTGAATTGGCTAAGTATGGTTCTTCTAATATTGGCCGTTTCAAAACACTTTACCGTGAAGGTTTAAAAAACCGTTACGGTGCGTTGATGCAAACTATCTCTGGAGTGCACTATAACTTCTCTTTGCCGCTGGAGTTTTGGCAGGCATGGGCGGGTGTCACCGATGAAAAAAGCGGTAAGGAAGAGATTTCAGCGGGCTATTTCCGACTGATTCGCAACTACTATCGTTTTGGTTGGGTTATTCCATATCTGTTTGGTGCTTCGCCGGCGATTTGTTCATCGTTCCTGCAAGGGCGCGAGACGGCATTACCCTTTGAGCGTAATGATAAGGGGATGTGTTATTTGCCCTATGCCACCTCTTTACGTCTGAGTGATTTGGGTTATACCAATAAATCACAAAGCAATTTGGGTATCACGTTTAATGACCTGCACACCTATGTTGCTGGGCTGAAACGTGCGATCCAAACGCCATCAGAAGAGTACGCAGCACTGGGGCTAAAAGACGGTGACCGTCATCTGCAATTGAATACCAATGTATTGCAGATTGAAAATGAATTGTATGCCCCTATTCGGCCAAAACGGGTTACCCGGGCTGGCGAATCACCGTCAGATGCTTTGCTACGTGGTGGCATTGAATATATCGAAGTGCGCTCTCTGGACATTAACCCATTCTCACCGATTGGCGTTGATGCAGTACAGGCACGGTTCCTCGATCTATTCCTGATTTGGTGTGTATTGGCCGATGCGCCTGAAATGAGCAGTGATGAACTACTGTGTACCCGTAAGAACTGGAATCGGGTTATTTTAGAAGGGCGTAAGCCGGGGCAGACAATTGGCAGGGGATGCAACGATACCCGTGAGCCGCTGGAAAAGGTCGGAAAAGATCTGTTTGCAGACCTGCGCCGTGTTGCAGAAGTGCTGGATGGTAAAGATAGTACTGAATATCAACAAGTTTGTGATGAGCTTGTGGCGTATTTTGATGATCCAAGCCTGACATTCTCCGCGCGTATTTTGCAAGCAATGAAAGAAGGTGGTATTGGTGGTATTGGCCTTGAACTCGCGGAGCGCTACAAGGAGATGCTGCAAAATGAACCATTGGAATTATTGACAGAAGAGCAATTAAGCGCAGAGCGAGATGCTTCATGGCAGCGCCAGCGTGATCTGGAACTCAAAGATCAACTAAGCTTTGAAGAATATTTGCTGCTTCATGGCGGCCAATAAAAAGAAAAGGCCACATTGCTGTGGCCAAATTAACATCTCTGATAACAGGGATGATGATAACAAATGCGCGTCTTTCACATATTAAGACGCACAGGATTCGAAAAAGTTTCACGGATTGCGAAAAAAGATCAGATAAAAAATTATTTTCTTATGAGGAGGTGACTAAATGCCATTATTGGATAGCTTTACCGTAGACCATACCATTATGAAAGCACCGGCTGTGCGTGTTGCTAAGACGATGAAAACCCCTCATGGCGACGAGATAACTGTATTTGATTTGCGCTTCTGTGTGCCAAATAAAGAAGTGATGCCGGAACGCGGGATTCATACACTGGAGCATCTATTTGCCGGTTTTATGCGTAACCACCTCAATGGCAACGGTGTTGAGATTATCGATATCTCGCCAATGGGATGCCGTACCGGTTTCTATATGAGCCTGATTGGTACGCCGGATGAGCAACGCGTTGCTAATGCCTGGAAAGCGGCAATGGCGGATGTGTTGAAGGTAACCGACCAACGGAAAATTCCTGAACTGAATGAGTATCAGTGCGGTACTTATCATATGCACTCACTGGAAGAGGCTCAGGCGATTGCCAAAGGTATCCTTGATCGTGATGTACGTATCAATCACAACGAAGAACTGGCGCTGCCGAAAGAAAAACTATCTGAATTACATATTTAGTTTTCGATAGGCTAATGCAAAAAAGACGCTGATAAGGCGTCTTTTTTATGTTCGCTAGCCGCATTGGTTACGCAGTTATGCGGAGCTGCCTTGAGATACTATGGGGGCGACTCGCACCTGTTTAATCATGTTCTCTTGTACATCCAGAACATCAATTAGGTAATTGCCGATACGGACCTGAGCACCGACCTGTGGGATCTCTTGTAGCTCTTCCAGCAGCATGCCATTGATGGTACGGGCATCGATCGGAAGTGACCAGTTGAATGCTTTGTTCAGTTCGCGAACACTGGCGCTACCATCAATGAGTACTGAACCATCGCTTTGCGGATTGACCTCTTCTGCCAGTGTTGGGGACATTGACGTGGTAAAGTCGCCAACGATCTCTTCCAAAATATCTTCAACTGTCACCAACCCTTGAATATCACCATATTCATCGACAATCATGCCGACTTTCTCTTTATTTCTCTGAAATTTCACCAGTTGTACATTCAGTGGTGTGCCTTCTGGAATAAAGTAGATTTCATCGGCTGCGCGCAGCAAATTCTCTTTATTGAACTCTTTTTTCTCCGTCATCAATCGATAGGCTTCCCGCACACGTAACATGCCGATGGCATCGTCCAATGACTGGCGATACAACACGATACGCCCATGTGGTGAGTGGGTTAACTGGCGCATGATTGACTTCCAGTCATCATTGATGTCAATACCGACCACTTCATTGCGTGGCACCATGATGTCGCTAACTGTCACTTTTTCCAAGTCCAGTACCGATATCAACATATCTTGATTACGGCGGGATATTTGTGAGTGGGATTCATTCACGATACTGCGCAATTCATCTTTGCTGACGGCATCGCTTCTGTGAACGTTCCCTCTAATGCCACACAGACGCATCAGCGCGCGCGTAATGGTATTTAACAACCATACCAGTGGCAGCATAATTTTCTGTAGGGGAACCAGTAAGAAACTGCTGGGGAAGGCGACACGTTCAGGATAAAGTGCAGCGATAGTTTTCGGCATCACCTCAGCAAAAATCAACACCACAAAAGTCAGCACCCCGGTTGCTATTGCGACTCCAGCATTCCCGTATAAGCGGATACCAACAATAGTTGCCAAGGCGGATGCCAAAATATTAACCAGGTTGTTGCCGATTAACACCAGACTTATCAGGCGGTCGGGGCGTCTTAGCAGTTTCTCAACTCGCCGTGCGGCGCGATTACCCTGTTTGGATAAATGGCGCAAACGATAGCGGTTAAGAGTCATCATACCGGTTTCGGAGGCAGAAAAATAAGCCGAGACCACGACCATAATGACCAGAATAATGATCAGCGTGCTAGTTGATACGTGATCCAACACTGTATTCCTTAATTGCGATGGTGGCTCTGTCAGTTCAACTGATCCATACGCTGATGATGGAGAGGATGATTAAGGAACTATAATTTCCTGCACCAAGCGGCTACCAAAATAGGCCAGCGTAAGTAGAAATGCACCAGTGAAGCTGAACCAAATCACTCTACGCCCGCGCCAGCCTTCATGGTAATGGCCCCATAATAGAACAATATAGACAAACCAGGCCATGATCGATAACACCGCTTTATGGACGTTTTCTTTACTAAATATGTTGTCCATATAAAGTAAACCAGTACACAGCGTCAGTGTCAGTAATACCACCCCAATTTGGGTGATATGGAACATTTTACGCTCAATACTCATTAATGGTGGCATGTCTGCATTAAATGTCAGTTTTTTATTCTTTAACTGATAATCGAGCCAGGCCAGTTGTAATGCATACAACGCTGCGATAATAAGTGTCGCGTAAGCAAAAAGCGCCAACCCAATGTGAACGAATATGGTAGGGCTGGTTTCCAGATGAGTAATAAACTCGCCCGGTAGCAAACTGGCAAGGGCCAGGTTGATCATGGCGAAACTATAGACAATCGGCAGCAAGAACCAACCGCGCCCCCGTGAGGCGACGATAGTCATGATAGTGCAGATCATCAACCCCACGATGGAGCCAATATTCAATAAAGTGAGGTTTTGGCCCCCACCGACATCAAAAATCTGATGCTTCAGAGCAATAGCATGGCACACTAGAGCCACGACGGCAGAAACCAGCGCTAACCGCCGGTAAGCACTATTTTTCTGCACCAGGCTTGGGACAATCAGGCCCAGGCTGAGCGAATAAGCGATCAAAGCCAAAATGGAGAACACGGGCATAGCGGTATATGAGCATCGGCTAAGTGAATTAGATAGCCAGTATAGCGTTGAGCGCGTTCCTCTCCAACCGTTCTCCGACGTGAGAGCAGAGATCGTTTAAGCTTCGTGTTATAATCCCCCCATTGTGTCGCCAGAGCGGCCTGTTTCCACGTTGAGTATGAGACAATGTTTGAGAACTTAACTGATCGATTGTCGCGCACACTGCGCAATATCAGCGGCCGTGGCCGGCTGACAGAAGAAAATATTAAAGAAACGCTGCGTGAAGTGCGCATGGCGTTACTGGAAGCTGACGTAGCCCTGCCGGTGGTTCGTGACTTTATCAACCGGGTAAAAGAGCGTGCTGTCGGGCATGAGGTGAATAAAAGCCTCACACCAGGCCAAGAATTCGTCAAAATAGTTAAAAATGAACTTATCACCGCCATGGGTGAGGTCAATAACGAACTGAATCTGGCCGCTCAACCGCCAGCAGTGGTGTTAATGGCCGGTCTGCAAGGGGCGGGTAAAACCACCAGTGTGGCCAAACTGGGTAAGTTCCTTAAAGAGAAACAGAAGAAAAAAGTGCTGGTTGTGTCTGCCGACGTGTATCGCCCTGCGGCGATCAAACAGTTGGAGACGCTGGCACAGGGTGTTGATATTGATTTCTTCCCGTCTGATGTACAAGAAAAGCCGATTGATATTGTTAATCGTGCCCTGCAACAGGCAAAACTTAAGTTTTATGATGTTCTGATTGTCGATACCGCCGGTCGCTTGCACGTCGATGAAGCGATGATGGACGAGATCAAACAGATTCATGCCGCGATTAATCCGGTTGAAACCTTGTTTGTCGTCGATGCAATGACCGGTCAGGATGCTGCTAACACGGCGAAAGCATTCAACGAAGCGTTGCCGCTCACGGGTGTGGTGCTGACCAAAGTTGATGGTGATGCTCGTGGTGGTGCGGCTCTGTCTATCCGCCATATTACCGGCAAGCCGATTAAATTCTTGGGCGTGGGTGAAAAGTCTGACGCACTGGAACCATTCCACCCGGATCGCGTGGCTTCACGCATTCTGGGGATGGGCGACGTGCTGTCGCTGATTGAAGATATCGAAAGCAAAGTTGACCGTGCACAGGCGGAGAAACTCGCCACCAAGCTAAAAAAAGGTGATGGTTTCGATCTCAACGACTTCCTTGATCAGTTGAAGCAAATGCGCAATATGGGCGGTATGGCCAGCATGTTGAGTAAAATGCCGGGTGCCGGTCAGTTGCCAGAAAACGTGAAATCGCAGATGGACGATAAGGTGACGGTACGTATGGAGGCCATCATCAATTCGATGACGCTGAAAGAACGTGCTAAACCAGAGATCATCAAAGGCTCGCGTAAGCGCCGTATTGCTACCGGTTCTGGCGTGCAGGTACAGGATGTTAACCGCTTACTTAAGCAGTTTGATGAAATGCAGCGCATGATGAAGAAAATGAAGAATGGTGGCTTGGCTAAAATGATGCGTGGCATGAAGGGTATGATGCCACCGGGTTTCCCAGGCCGCTAAACGTCATACCCAAAGTGATTGGGGTTTCAGGTAGGCGGCCAGTAAACTAATCACGATGAACTTACTCAAGTAAGTGATTCGGGTTAGTGCGCGCAGCCAACAACCCTGTGATTTCAAGTACGAAGGGTATATTTCACGCAGTGGTGTTAACCGTGTGAGATGAGTAATGATTTCCCGCTGAAAACGGCGGTAAACGAAGAAAACTGTACTCATTCCAAAACTAGCGCACAGGAATCTACGCTTTAGATTGCTTTTTGCGCCAAAATGAGTAAAATTTTCGGGCTTTTTATATTGCAACTGGACCCCGTTCCCCGATGGGGTCCAGTTGTTTTATTAACTAAAGAGGATGTTATGGTAACAATTCGTTTGGCTCGTGGCGGCGCTAAAAAGCGTCCGTTCTATCAAGTAGTAGTGACCGACAGCCGTAATGCTCGTGACGGTCGTTTTATCGAACGTGTAGGCTTCTTTAACCCGATCGCAGCTGGTCAGGCTGAAGCTCTGCGTTTGGACCTGGACCGTATCGAACATTGGGTTGGCCTGGGTGCAACAGTTTCTGATCGCGTATCTGCGCTGATCAAAGACGCTAAGAAAGCAGCTTAATCTGTCGCGGTGGTGGTTATTATGAGCAAGCAACTCAATCCAGTGGTTCCCGATCAGCCGATTGTACTCGGTAAAATGGGTTCAACTTACGGCATTCGCGGTTGGCTCAGAGTATTTTCATCCACCGAAAACGCCGAAAGCATTTTTGATTACCAGCCGTGGTTTATCCAGCAGGCCGGTAAGTGGCAGCATGTCGAGTTGGAAGACTGGAAGCGCCACAGTCAAGATCTGATCATCAAAGTTAAAGGTGTTGACGATCGGGATGCCGCGAATTTACTGACTAATTGCGAAATTATCGTAGATTCCAAGCAACTACCCGCACTAGAAGAGGATGATTACTACTGGAAAGACCTTATGGGCTGTCAGGTAGTAACAACCACGGGTTACGAACTGGGTAAAATCATCGATATGATGGAAACCGGTTCTAACGATGTGATGGTAGTGAAGGCAAACCTGAAAGATGCATTCGGTATGAAGGAGCGGTTGGTCCCGTTTCTTCATGGGCAGGTTATCAAGAAAGTCGATCTCACTGCTCAACGTGTTGAGGTAGATTGGGATCCTGGTTTTTGACCTCCGAATTAAACGGCAAAAGTGAGTGGAACAAAACGATGTGGATCGGTGTTATTAGCCTGTTTCCCGAGATGTTCCGCGCAATAACCGATTACGGGGTAACTGGCCGGGCAGTAAAAAATGGCCTGCTGAGCGTGCAGTGTTGGAGTCCTCGTGACTTTACCTACGATCGGCATCGTACCGTGGATGACCGCCCATACGGCGGTGGCCCGGGAATGTTGATGATGGTGCAACCGCTAAGGGAAGCCATTCATGCAGCAAAAGCAGCGGCAGGCGAGGGAGCAAAGGTGATTTATCTGTCACCTCAAGGGCGCAAACTGGACCAACAGGGTGTTTGCGAACTGGCTACCAATCAGAAGATGATTCTGGTATGTGGTCGGTACGAAGGTGTTGATGAGCGCGTACTGAAAACCGAAATTGATGAAGAATGGTCAATTGGTGATTACGTTCTCAGCGGTGGCGAGCTGCCGGCAATGGCTCTGATAGATTCAGTATCCCGCTTTATCCCGGGAGTGCTAGGTCATCAGGCTTCAGCAGAGGAAGATTCCTTTGTTGATGGATTGCTGGATTGCCCACACTACACTCGTCCTGAGGTGTTAGAAGGGATGGAAGTTCCGCCAGTATTACTGTCGGGCAACCATGCCGAGATTCGTCGCTGGCGCTTAAAGCAGTCGCTGGGCCGTACCTGGCTTAGAAGACCTGAACTTCTAGAAAGCCTAGCTCTGACTGACGAGCAAATGGTGTTGCTGGCTGAGTTCCAACGGGAACACAAGCCCTGAAGCAACAGAACTATGAAAGGAGTGTTGTGCCGCGTGCCAACTTCCTGATATATCAGTTTACCTAGGGTAAGAGACTTATTATGAGCAATATTATCAAGCAAATCGAACAAGAGCAGATGAAGCAGGACGTACCTGCATTCCGTCCGGGTGATTCCGTGGAAGTGAAGGTATGGGTTGTTGAAGGTTCTAAAAAGCGTCTGCAGGCATTCGAGGGCGTGGTTATCGCTATTCGTAACCGCGGTCTGCATTCTGCGTTCACCGTTCGTAAAATTTCCAACGGCGAAGGTGTTGAGCGTGTATTCCAAACTCACTCCCCAGTAATCGACAGCATTACTGTGAAACGTCGTGGTGCCGTTCGTCAAGCGAAACTGTACTATCTGCGTGAGCGTACTGGTAAGTCTGCTCGTATTAAAGAGCGTCTTAACTAAGATACAGCTAGCGCTGCATCCAAAAGTTAATAGTTATGAAGGGGTTAGCCATCGGCTGACCCCTTTTTTTATTTCAATGACGACAAAAAAACGACAGAGATTTCAGCGCGATAAGTGGGGGGAATGGGAAGGTGAACTGAGATAATTAGCGTGGCATCACACCACGCTAAAGAGACTAATAGATGATTACAGGCCGTAAACCAGAGTTATTGATGTTGTGGTATCAGTATTTTTAGGCGCGCTGGCAGGTGGCTTAGTGTTATAAGTCACAACATAAGCCAGGCGCAGTGCGAAACTTTTATTGATTGCCACATTTAACGCAGTTTCAGAGTTTAGCGTAGTTTCTTCGTTCGCTAATGCGGAAACCCCTTCGCTAAACACCGTATTATCAGTTAGTTGATAGGTATAGTTCGCACCGCCATAAGCCAATGCTTTAGTGGCTCGACCACCACCATAAAATTCATCGTGGCGAACACCGGGACCAAATTCCACCCGTAGGTTGTGCAACGGTGTGGTCATAATCTGGCGGCCATAACCGGTAGTTAATACCGACCGGGAATCAAAACCGTTGTAGCGATCATTCAGCCAACTGGCTTGCCCGAACAGGTAGTTACTGTCAGTCAGATTATAGCGGGTACGCCCGCCTAGCTGGTAACGTTCGGAAGAGCGTTGATTGTTAGCGCTGGTATTACGCGCGGCTCCCCACAAACTATAGGCGGTGTTAGGTTGGAACCAGGTTAACGTTGAGTTAGCGGTCAACGTTGAGTTAGTGGTATTACCTGATTGTGCGGTATAGCCAGCCTCGACAGTACCATCAAAGCTCTTCTTGGCTGTAGCTGGATCATCTAAGGCAGTAAAAACAGTCCCATCAGCAAGAACTGAAGTGCTGATGAGGGATAAAGCGATTGCGCTGAGATAAAACGGCAACGCCCTGGTATGACGCAAAGAAAACATAATAGGCCCATGGTGAAAAAAATGATTTTTGTGCTGCGGCCCGCATTGTAGCAGTTGTGATCCAACTAAATCAGAAGATATTTCGGATTGAATAATTAATTATAATAAGAAGGTTTTTCCGATG
>NZ_JAZGQA010000145.1:0-11184 GCF_048593855.1 Yersinia sp. 2542 StPb PI | reverse complement strand
TTGTTCCCGGTCAGTGGAGGCGCATTATAGGGAGTTCCTGACAGCCTGCAACCCCTAATTTGAAAAAACTTTTCAACTGCTCATTAATACGGCAAAAACCGTAGATATGGCGAAAAAAAAAAACAAAAAGGGGGCGATTTCTCGCCCCCTTGAGGATTAACGATTACTGTCTGGCAATGATATGCCCGTTTTCCACATCCAAAGTAACAGGTACTCCCGGGATTAATTTGCCGGAAAGTATCTGCTGCGCCAGCGGGTTCTCGATTTCCTGCTGAATCGCGCGTTTCAATGGCCGTGCACCATAAACAGGGTCAAAGCCGGTTTCCCCCAGGAACTCCAACGCAGGTTGAGTAATGGTAACCTGATAGCCACGCTCTTCCAGACGTTTATACAGCCGCTCCAGTTGAATACTGGCAATTGAGGCCAGATGTGCTCGACCAAGCGGATGGAAGACAACCACCTCATCTATACGGTTAATAAATTCAGGACGGAAGTGATGGCTAACAACCTCCATCACCATATTCTTCATTTCGGTATAACTTCTTTCACCGAAACGTTCCTGAATCAAATCTGAACCGAGGTTAGAGGTCATGATGACAACCGTGTTACGGAAATCAACCGTTCTCCCCTGCCCGTCAGTCAAGCGACCATCATCCAATACCTGCAACAGGATGTTAAACACATCAGGATGTGCTTTTTCCACTTCATCTAACAAGATTACAGAATAAGGACGACGGCGCACCGCTTCCGTCAGATAACCACCTTCTTCATAGCCAACGTAGCCCGGAGGTGCACCAACCAGCCGAGATACGGAATGTTTCTCCATAAACTCTGACATATCAATACGCACCATGGCATCGTCGCTGTCGAACAAGAACGTGGCCAATGCTTTACATAATTCAGTTTTACCTACACCCGTCGGGCCTAAGAATAAGAAGGAACCAATTGGCCGGTTCGGATCTGATAACCCAGCACGACTACGGCGGATAGCATTGGATACTGCTTCGACTGCTTCATCCTGACCAATGACACGTTTATGCAGGTCTTGTTCCATGCGCAGCAATTTATCGCGCTCACTTTCCAGCATGCGTGATACCGGAATACCCGTCCAGCGCGCCAGGACATCAGCAATCTCAACCTCAGTGACACGATTGCGCAGCAACTTCATGGTTTTCCCTTCCAGCGCATTGGCTGCCGCTAGCTGTTTTTCCAACTCAGGGATTTTACCGTACTGAAGTTCTGACATCCGAGCCAAGTCACCCACACGTCGAGCCTGTTCTAAGGTAATTTTGGCCTGTTCCAACTCAGTCTTAATATTCTGAGTCCCAGTCAGTGAGGCTTTTTCAGCTTTCCACTCTTCTTCCAGTTCAGAGTACTCACGCTCTTTCTGCTCTAATTCGGTATTGAGCATTTCCAGCCGTTTTTTACTGGCGTCATCGGATTCTTTGTTCAGCGCTTGCTGTTCCAGTTTCAATTGGATAATTCGGCGCTCCAGCCGATCCAATGATTCTGGTTTTGAATCCATTTGCATACGGATACTGGAACCGGCTTCATCGATCAGGTCAATGGCTTTATCCGGTAACTGGCGATCCGAAATATAACGGTGCGACAGTGTTGCCGCGGCAACAATTGCCGGGTCGGTGATCTGCACATGGTGATGCAGTTCATATCGCTCTTTCAGCCCGCGCAAAATGGCAATGGTGTCTTCGACTGTCGGTTCCGCAACATAGACTTTCTGGAAACGCCGCTCCAGCGCCGCATCCTTCTCTATATACTGGCGATATTCGTCCAGGGTGGTCGCACCGACGCAATGCAGCTCACCGCGCGCTAACGCAGGTTTCAGCATGTTACCAGCATCCATCGCCCCATCGCCTTTCCCAGCGCCAACCATGGTATGCAATTCATCAATGAACAAGATCACACTACCTTCTTGTTTTGATAAATCGTTCAACACGCCTTTTAGACGCTCTTCAAATTCACCACGATACTTAGCACCGGCAATCAGTGAGCCCATATCTAATGACAGCACACGTTTATGTTTCAGGCCTTCAGGCACTTCGCCATTGACGATACGTTGTGCCAACCCTTCCACGATGGCGGTTTTACCGACACCGGGTTCACCAATTAATACCGGGTTGTTTTTGGTACGACGTTGTAACACCTGAATAGTACGGCGAATCTCTTCATCACGGCCAATCACCGGATCAAGTTTCCCCTGCTCCGCACGTTCAGTCAGGTCGATAGTGAATTTTTTCAACGCCTGACGCTGATCTTCAGCGCCTGGATCATCGACTTTGTCACCACCACGCATATTTTCAATTGCCTTATCTATTTTATCAGTTGTTGCACCGGCAGCCTTTAACATGTCAGTTAAGGTGCCGCGGTCTTCAAGCACAGCCAACACGAACAGTTCTGAAGAGATAAACTTATCTGCACGCTTTTGCGCTAATTTGTCACAAAGATTCAATACACGTACCAGCTCGTTTGATGGTTGAACATCACCGCCGGTACCTTCAACTTGTGGAAGACGACCTAAAGCCTGCTCAATGTCGCTGCGCAAACTGGCAACATTAATACCCGCCGAGGTCAACAATGGGCGAACCGTCCCCCCATCCTGATTGAGCAGTGCGCTCATCAAATGTAACGGTTCAATAAACTGGTTGTCGCGCCCAAGCGCTAAAGACTGGGCATCGGCGAGGGCAAGCTGGAATTTGCTAGTAAGACGATCCAGACGCATAACACCTCCGATATTGGTCAAAATTGCTACTGGAGATTAGATGAGGTCATCCCTCAAATTTTCAAGGTTATTTCGACACTATATTTAAAGTAATTCGTTATGCGTCAGCGGATCGTCCTAATTCAGTAGGTTATATCAGCCAGACTAAACTTGCCATACGTCCAGTGATTCCATCGCGCCGATAAGAGAAAAATTGCTGTTTTTCACTCACAGTACAGCGATTACCGCCATAAATAGCGTGAATACCTGCAGCCTGTAGCCGCAAATGAGCCAATAGATAGATGTCAGCGAGATATTTGGTGCCTGAAGGAACAAAAGCAGAGGCGGATGCTGGGTCGATATTGATAAAGGCCTGTTTCACATCTTCACCCACTTCGAACTGCTGTGGGCCAATGGCTGGGCCTAACCAGGCAATAATAGAAGCAGGGGCCGCGTTGAACTGCGCCAGCGTCTGTTCAAGGACGCCAGCACATAAACCACGCCAACCAGCATGTGCGGCCGCAACTTCGTCGCCGGCTAATGAACAAAACAGCACCGGTAGGCAATCTGCGGTCATTACGGCACAAACTTGCCCGGCAACCCGGCTATAAGCCGCGTCAGCCTGTACATCAGCTACCGCCTTACTATCCAGATGCAGGACACGAGTACCGTGTACCTGCTCCAACCAAACAGGCATTTGCGGCAAGCCAGCCAGTTCAACTAATCGCTGGCGATTAGCTATCACACTGGCTGCAACATCACCAACATGGGTACCAAGGTTTAATGAATCATAAGGCGATTCGCTGATACCACCGTGACGGGTGGTGCTACATGCCTTAACACCGGCAGGCATCGGCCAGTCTGGGAGTATCAGTTGGGGACTCATTACCAATCCATCTGGTCTTTGAATTCTTCAGTATCAGCCTTCAGCGCATTTATCAGCTCAACCATATCTTCTGGTAATGCTGCATGCCATTCCATTTGGATACCACTGATAGGGTGATACAAACGCAGCATGGTGGCATGCAATGCCTGACGATCAAAACCACGCAGAATGGAAATAAAGGAATCAGAGGCGCCTCTTGGTGGGCGCGGACGGCCACCATAAAACTGATCACCCACCAGCGGATGGTTAATATGAGACATATGCACGCGGATCTGATGGGTACGGCCCGTTTCTAAACGCAAACGCAGGCGGGTATGGGCGCGGAAATGCTCCATAATCCGGTAATGGGTAGTTGCTGGTTTACCCATTGGGTGCACAGCCATGTGAGTACGCTTGGTGGAATGACGCGAAATTGGCTCGTCTACTCGACCGCCCGCAGTCATATTGCCAATGGCTACGGCTTCATATTCACGGGTAATTTCACGCGCTTGCAGTGCTTCAACTAAACGCGTTTGTGCCGGAACCGTTTTTGCTACTACCATCAAACCAGTAGTATCCTTATCCAGGCGATGAACGATACCCGCGCGCGGGACATCCATGATTTCAGGATAATAATAGAGCAGCGCATTCAGAACCGTACCATCTGGGTTGCCGGCTCCGGGATGCACAACTAAACCACGGGGTTTATTAATGACCAAAATATCGTTATCTTCATAGACGATATCCAGTGGGATGTCTTGAGGCGCCCAGCGGGCATCTTCCTCAATTTGCGCGTCAATGGCGACGAGCTCACCACCCAACACTTTTTCTTTAGGCTTATTAATTGTTTTACCGTCGACTGTGACCCTGTCTTCCAAAATCCACTCTTTTATGCGAGATCT
The DNA here is from genome assembly GCF_048593855.1 of Yersinia sp. 2542 StPb PI. NCBI lineage: Bacteria > Pseudomonadati > Pseudomonadota > Gammaproteobacteria > Enterobacterales > Yersiniaceae > Yersinia > Yersinia sp. 2542 StPb PI. Next base: position 6,701 of record NZ_JAZGQA010000145.1, on the reverse strand, counting down.
TGAATAATCAGGGAACAATTCGGCCAAAGCCTGATCTAACCGTTGACCGAGTTGAGATTCGGCCACCGTTGCGCTGAGTTGTACTTGTTGTGCCATATGCAGCTTCTTGTTCGTTAACGTTGGGTTTTGACGGCGATGCCGTTTAATATAATGTGCTATTGTATCTAGATCTTTGTCGGGAGCTTAACGGACAGTCTCCCGGAATAACACTTCGAGGATAATCAAAACGTCATGACGCGTATGAAATATCTGGTGGCTGCCGCCACGTTGAGCCTGGTGCTGACCGGTTGCTCCAGTAACAAGGACGTGGTTCCCGATAACCCGCCTTCTGAGCTCTATGCTACCGCTCAGCAAAAACTGCAGGACGGTAACTTTAAGGGAGCTATTACGCAACTAGAAGCGTTAGATAACCGCTATCCTTTCGGGCCTTACTCCCAACAGGTTCAGCTTGATTTGATTTATGCGTATTATAAATCTGCTGATCTGCCGTTGGCGCAAGCCTCAATTGATCGCTTTATGCGCCTCAATCCAACACATCCTAACATCGATTACGTATTATATATGCGTGGTTTGACTGACATGGCTCTGGATGACAGCGCATTGCAAGGTTTCTTCGGGATTGATCGTTCAGACCGCGACCCGCAACATGCCAAGGCCGCATTCCGCGATTTTAACCAGTTGATTCAAAACTATCCGAACAGCCAGTACGCAACTGATGCGCAAAAACGCCTGACGTTCTTGAAAAATCGTCTGGCCAAGCATGAACTGGCCGTGGCGCAATATTACACTAAACGAGGCGCCTACGTCGCGGTAGTTAACCGTGTAGAACAAATGTTGAGAGATTATCCTGATACTCAAGCAACCCGTGATGCGTTGCCATTGATGGAAAATGCTTATAAACAACTGCAACTCAATGCCGAGGCAGACAAAGTTGCCAAGATAATTGCAGCGAATCCAGCCTGATATTGTCTGGCTCGATAAAATAACAAACGGCAGCCTAGGCTGCCGTTTTCAATTCTTGCCTTACGGCAGATGTTCACTTTACTGGTGTAGGCCGATAAAACTCACTGCATCAGACTATCGCGCTAATATCCTATCTAAAACAGAAAAATAACGCCGTTTTTAACTGAATGCAGGCAATATAACTTATCAATAATGCGGCATTATAATCAATGATTCAAGCCCCCAGCCGCTATTCCTGACCTTGAATCACAGTTCCCATGACCTTTGCAAAAAGTGACAAAAAAAAGTGACCTTGATCATACATTTTGTGAGAAAGAGAGGTATGCTGAAGTTATCCAAGACGGAGCAGACAGAGAGGTAAGTCATATGACAGTCAACATTACCAGTAAGCAAATGGATATTACCCCAGCAATTCGCAAGCATGTTGAAGACCGTCTCACCAAACTGGATAAATGGCAGGCCCAGTTAATAAACCCGCACATCGTACTGTCTAAAGGTCCACAAGGATTTGTTGCCGATGCAACTATCAGTACACCAATGGGGCCATTGGTTGCCAGTGCCAAACATGATGATATGTATGCTGCAATTAATGAGCTTATCACCAAACTAGAACGCCAATTAAATAAAGTGCAGCACAAAGGTGAAGCTCGCCGCGCAGCAAGTAGTGTTAAAGAAGCTAATCTGGAGTCAGTAGATGTAGAGGAAGAAGAATCCGAGCAAGAACAATAGCCGGAGCCATCCATCTCATTTCGGATCTAACGCGCCTTTGGGCGCGTTTTTTATTGACAGCAATTCAGGCTGGCGGTTAATTTAGAGTCTGATCAGTTTTAAGAACTGACTTTCTTTACTATTTATTTTCGTGGCAACACACTTACGAGTAAAACAGGTAACCAGTAACGATGATCAATAAAGTGTTTTTCTTCGCATTCTTTTTTACCTTCCCCTGATTGGGAGGCGTTTCGTCGTGTGATAAAGAATGCGAAGACGAACAACAAAGCCTCCCAAGCGGGAGGCTTTTTTTATGTGTATATCCTCGTCATACTTCAAGCTGCATGTGCATTGGCTACCTTCCTGCTGCTCGAATTATTTAGGGTATAATCATTCAGAAAAATAAGGCAAATCCCTATGACCGATAATCCATTACTGGTGCTACGTGAACGCATCAGCGCACTAGACTTAAAACTGCTCGCCTTGCTGGCAGAGCGGCGTGAATTAGCAGTGGATGTCGCTAAAGCTAAGCAGCTCCATCATCGTCCTATTCGCGATAAAGAGCGTGAACGTGACTTACTGGATGCCCTGATAACTGCCGCTAAGCCCTATGACCTCGACGGATTCTATGTCACTCGTCTGTTCCAACTTATTATCGAAGACTCGGTCTTAACTCAGCAGGCACTGTTACAACATCAGCTTAATCAAACCGCCCTACATTCTGCCCGTATCGCTTTCCTGGGCCCAAAAGGCTCTTATTCACATCTGGCTGCACGTCAATATGCCGCTCGTCATTTTGAGCAACTGATTGAATGTGGTTGTCAGAAATTCCAAGATATTTTCACTCAGGTAGAAACCGGGCAAGCGGATTACGCCGTCTTACCGATAGAGAACACCAGTTCCGGCTCTATTAACGACGTTTATGATTTGCTGCAACACACCAGTTTGTTCATCGTAGGGGAAATAACCAACCCTATTGACCACTGTGTTCTGGTTGCAACTGAAACTGACCTGAGCAAAATCGAAACCGTATACAGTCACCCACAACCTTTCCAGCAGTGCAGCCAGTTCATTAATCGTTTCCCTCATTGGAAAATTGAGTATTGCGAAAGCACTGCTGCGGCGATGGAAAAAGTGGCACAAATGAACTCGCCGACAGCCGCCGCTCTGGGTAGTGAAGCTGGTGGTGCACTGTATAATTTGCAGGTGCTGGAACATAATCTGGCGAATCAGCAACAAAATATCACTCGCTTCATTGTTCTTGCCCGTAAGTCCATTGAAGTTTCAGAGCAGATACCGGCCAAAACCACCTTAATTATGGCGACGGGTCAGCAATCAGGGGCACTGGTTGAAGCACTATTAGTGCTGCGAGACCACGGTATCATCATGACGAAACTGGAATCCCGCCCGATTAATGGCAATCCGTGGGAAGAGATGTTTTATATTGATGTGCAGGCTAATTTACGGTCCGATTCGATGCAAAAAGCGCTGGCAGACTTAGCACCTATTACCCGTTCGTTGAAAATATTGGGTTGCTACCCAAGCGAGAACGTGATTCCGGTCAATCCAAGTTAACGCAGCGTTAGAGATTCACGACGCTTAGGATTTACAAGGCCCAAGGATGGGCCGAGTAACAAGTGCAACCAATGACGGGTATGATTATAGGCGGCTATCGTTCGCCTGACGCAGCAATGAACGGCTCTCCACCAGAAAACGCTCTGCATAATCGCCAAACCAGTGCTCAACTTTCTGAAAACTTTGGACAAAGGCTTGTTTATCACTCTGCTCGAGCAAAGTAATCGCTTCACCAAAGCGTTTGTAATAACGTTTAATTAGCGCCAGATTATCTTCCGAAGACATAATAATATCGGCATAAAGCTGTGGGTCTTGCGCAAACAACCGCCCAACCATCGCCAGTTCCAGACGATAAATCGGTGAAGACAGTGCCAACAATTGCTCTAGCTGCACGTTTTCCTCAGCCAGATGTAGCCCATAGGCAAAGGTCGCAAAATGCCGTAATGCCTGAATAAATGCCATATTCTGATCATGTTCGACAGCACTGATGCGGTGTAATCTTGCCCCCCATACCTGTAACTGCTCCAACAGCCACTGGTATGCTTGCGGGTCGCGACCATCACAATACACTACCACTTGCTTCGCCAGACTGCCCACATCAGGGCCAAACATCGGATGCAGACCCACAACCGGCCCTTCATGAGCAGCCAGCATGGCTTGCAGCGGCTTGTTTTTCACCGAAGCGAGATCCAATAAAATGCAATCTGGCGGTAATTTTGGCAATCGCCCAATCACTTCTTCAGTGATATGGATGGGTACACTAACAATCACCATACCAGCATCCGCCAGAATGGACTCAGCCTGTGGCCAGTCCCCTTGCTCCAGTGTTTTCACCTGATAACCAGACAAGCCCAGCATACGGCTAAATAAACGCCCCATCTGCCCTTGCCCACCGATAATGACTACGGGCCGCAATTGTGGGCACAAGGTTTTAAAACCTTTGTCATTCTCGCTGGTATAAGACTCTCGCATTATCCGACGCAATACGTCTTCAATCAAATCCGGCGGTACACCTAAAGCCTCGGCTTCCTGTCGGCGTGAGGCCAGCATCAAAGCCTCACGATCTGGAACATAAATAGGCAAACCATAACGGCTTTTAACTTCACCTACTTCTGCCACTAAATGCAGGCGTTTAGCCAGCAGGTCTAACAGTGCTTTATCGACTTCATCAATTTGATCGCGTAAAGCGGTCAGTTCAGCCACCATACTTACTCTTCCTCTACAGTCCGTGCCGCCAGCACTGAACGCAATTCTTGATGCATGCCACGTAACAGGGTTTCGGTGCTTTCCCAGTTAATACAGGCATCGGTCACTGAAACACCGTAGTGCATAGCAGTACGGGGTTGTTCAGATGACTGATTCCCTTCGTGGATGTGGCTTTCCAACATCACACCGGTGATAGAACGATTACCCGCCTTGATCTGTTCAACCACAGATTCAGCGACGGCAGTCTGGCGACGGTAGTCTTTATTCGAATTACCATGACTGCAATCTATCATTAAGGATGGAGTGAGTCCCGCATCCTGCATCTGTTTTTCACACTGAGCGACATCTTGTGCACTGTAGTTAGGGGTTTTGCCACCACGTAAAATCACATGTCCGTGTGGATTGCCCTGGGTTTGCAACAAACAAACCTGACCGGATTGGTTAATTCCCATAAAGCGATGTGGCATAGCCGCAGCACGCATTGCATTGATTGCGGTGCCCAAACTGCCATCAGTGCCATTCTTGAATCCAACTGGCATGGATAAACCAGATGCCATTTCACGGTGAGTTTGTGATTCGGTGGTACGCGCACCAATTGCTGACCAACTGAACAAATCACCCAGGTATTGCGGGCTATTCGGATCCAGTGCCTCAGTTGCCAGCGGCAAGCCCATACCCACTAAATCCAGCAGTAATCGACGGGCAATATGTAAGCCAGCTTCCACATCGAAAGAGCCATCCATTGCCGGGTCGTTGATAAGGCCTTTCCAACCGACAGTAGTTCTTGGTTTTTCAAAATAGACACGCATAACGATATATAAGCTATCACTCAACTCCGCAGAGAGTGTTTTCAAACGACGCGCATAATCCAGAGCAGCATCCACATCGTGGATCGAACATGGGCCACAAACGACTAATAAACGTGGATCTCGTCCTTGAACAATATCAGCAATGGTTTTGCGAGCAGATTCAATCGCATACTGATCATTGTCGCTCAAAGGAAACTGGTTTTTCAGTTCTTCCGGGGTTATCAGTATTTGTTCAGCACTGATATGGACATTATTGAGCGCATCTTTTTGCATGATCATATTCTTTACCCTATCTCTGTTTAGCGGATGTCGTTTAGCGTATTTATCGTTTGATGAGGTACACAATACCATGACGTGTAAAGTTTTCAATCCATATGTGTAAATAAATAATTACCACACTTTTACCGCCCTATTTCTGTCCGACTTTTGCGGTAAGTCGCAGTTTCCGCAGATGGTCCCAACCTCCCTCGGAGGCCATGATAGAATGCGGAAAATTTGTGGAGGCTGTATGTTAAGAGTCATCATCGTCGACGATGAGCAACCTGCGCGTGAAGATTTACGCGAAAGACTGAGTGAAGAACACGATATTGAGATCGTCGCCGAATGCAGTAATGCACTGGAAGCAATCCCTGCAATCCAGCGCTTACAGCCCGACGTGGTGTTTCTCGACATCCAAATGCCAAGAATTAATGGCCTGGAATTGGCATCAATGTTGAATCCAGAAAACATGCCACACATCGTGTTTGTTACCGCTTACGATGAATATGCTATCCGTGCATTTGAAGAGCACGCCTTTGACTATCTGTTAAAACCACTCGATTATCAACGGCTGGCAAAAACGCTAATACGCTTAAGGCGCGGCCTGACCGTAAATAATAATTTACATAAAATCACTGAACCCATGCTGCGGCATATCCCCTGTTCCGGTCATAACCGTATTTTTTTGCTGAAAATTGAAGAAGTAGAATATCTAAGCTCTGAGCTTAGCGGGGTGCATGTCGTCGGGACAGTGCAATCAGGCTATACCCAGTTGTCACTCAAAACACTCGAAGAAAAAACACCATTTATCCGCTGCCACCGTCAATATATGGTGAATACTGAACAACTGGGAGAAATTCAACTGATGGATAATGGCTCAGCCGAAGTGATTACCCGTAGCGGTAGGCATATCCCGGTGAGTCGCCGCTACTTAAAATCACTGAAGGAGAAATTAGGTATTAGTTGAGGGATGTGGCAGTTAAAAATCACAGAAAATTCCCCGACCGATTATACGTTTTATCAATGCATGCCAATCATTAACAGCATGGCGGTGCCAACGCAAAAGGAAAACCGCCCTCAAATTATGATCCAATTGATAATATTAATGTGTTAAAACGGGAAATAATAAGTGTTATTAGAAAATTAACACATTAATTGAATACAATATTTATACATTATTTT
>NZ_JAZGQA010000144.1:0-11187 GCF_048593855.1 Yersinia sp. 2542 StPb PI | reverse complement strand
AAAAAACAAATATTATCAATATGTTGAGTTTTTTAAATCGAGTTTAATGTGAACGGAGTCACATTAAAACTCAGCATAATCTTAATAACCGAAAATAGATCATACCAAAACAATAAGTTGGTCCGGTTAATTTACTGCCGACTAACATCAGGAGGCTGGGATGAGTGTTGAGATTAATCAATCCGCTAAAGTTGTCGGGCGGCGAAAAATAAAATCATTACGCTGGTGGATGCTGGCACTATTTCTACTCGGGGTCACCGTTAACTATATTACCCGTAACTCTCTGGGTATTCTGGCCCCTGAGTTAAAAACCAGCCTGAATATGACCACTGAACAATACTCGTGGATTGTGGCGTCTTTTCAGTTGGCTTACACCGTCTTCCAGCCACTCTGCGGTTGGCTGATTGATGTCATCGGCTTGAAAATGGGGTTCCTGATCTGCGCCAGTGTCTGGGCGGTGGTATGCATGATGCACGCAGGGGCTGGTACCTGGTTCCAATTAGCGGTATTGCGCTTCTTTATGGGCAGTGCTGAAGCGGCGGCAACACCGGCAAACGCCAAAGCGATTTCTGACTGGTTCCCGAAAAAGGAACGCCCCATTGCTGCTGGCTGGGCGGGGGTGGGGTTCTCTATTGGTGCGATGTTAGCCCCACCAATTATCGTATTGGCTCATGTGGCTTTCGGCTGGCAAGGTGCATTCTTATTCTCCGGTGCTTTGGCTATGGTTTGGGTTGTGCTGTGGTGGCGTTTTTATCATTCACCTGACACCCATCCAAACCTGAGTAAGGAAGAGTTTGAACTGATTCACCAAGACAATGAACCAGTACTCCCTCGACTGCCTTTCCTTAAATCATTGGCCATTCTGAGTAAGAATAAGAAATTTTACGGTATCGCTCTCCCGGCATTTTTAGCCGAGCCAGCATGGGCAGTATTTAGCTTCTGGGTTCCACTTTATTTGGCAACCGAGCGGGGCANGGACCTGAAACAGATTGCCATGTTCGCCTGGCTACCCTTCCTGGCGGCAGATATCGGCAGTGTTGCCAGTGGCTATTTAACCAAACTCTACCAAAAATGGTTCGGTTGCAGCCGTGTCAACTCAGTGGTCGCCAGCTCCGTAACCGGTGCCTTTATGATGGTTTCACTGGCTTTTGTTGCCATCACCAAAGACCCTTATCTGGCGATTGCTTTAATCTCTATTGGTGGTTTCGGTCATCAGGTTATCTCCTGCATGCTCAGTGCATTAGTCGTTGAGTCCTTTGATAAAAACCAAGTGGCCACCGTCAATGGCCTGCGCGGCTCTTCCGCCTGGATTGCCAGCTTCCTGTTTACTTTATTGATTGGGGCCGTATCCGACACCATTGGCTTTAACCCGCTGTTTATTGCTATGGGTTTCTTCGATTTGATTGGTGCGGTGTTCCTGGTTGCCCTGTTTGCTGAGCGCCGCAATAAAACACAACCGGTTGCCTGATGCTATTAACCCGGCAACGGTGCACCCGTACTGTTGCCAGAAAAAAGATGAGCTGTGATGAAAACATTAAAAAACTGGCAGTTAATAAACCAATATCCCGACCATTTGGAATTACTGGTCGATGACCATCATATATTTTGTCTGTATATATTAGAGCCAAACCTCTGCCGTGTGCTGATTAAAAAGAATGGTGAACTGGCCTTAAACCGCACCTGGAGCATTGCCCCACAAGGCGATGTGCCATGGTCTGGCCGTGACCGACTTAGCCTGGACGGTTTCTCCATCCCAGGTTATCAATTGGAACACCATGAACAACAGTTGATAGTCACCACTGAATGTTTGCGGGTGACCATTTATCAACCGCTATATCTGGCATGGGAATATAAAAATCAGCACGGCGAGTGGCAGCCACTGGCCGCGGATCGGCCCACCAGCGCTTATTTACTCAGCCCCCATGGAGAGGCTATTGCTCACTATCAGCGGCGATATCCCAATGAGCAATATTACGGCTTAGGGGAAAAGGCCGGTGATCTTAACCGTGCGGGTCGCCGCTTTGAAATGCGCAATTTAGATGCTATGGGTTACAACGCCGCCAGTACTGACCCACTCTACAAGCATATCCCGTTTACCATTACTCGCCGTGATGATGTCAGCTTTGGTCTTTTTTATGACAATTTAAGCAGTTGCTGGTTAGATTTAGGGAATGAGATTGATAACTACCATCTGGCCTATCGCCGCTATCAGGCTGAAGCTGGCGATCTTGATTACTATATGTTCCTCGGCCCGAAAGTGTTGGATGTTACCAAGGCCTTTGTCCGCCTGACCGGTAAAACCAAATTTGGCCCAAAATGGAGCCTTGGTTACAGCGGTTCAACCATGCATTACACCGATGCTCCCGATGCACAGGTACAGTTGCAAAAATTCATTACACTCTGCCAGCAGCATGATATTCCCTGCGACTCTTTCCAGCTCTCATCGGGCTATACCTCAATCAACAACAAGCGTTATGTTTTTAACTGGAATTACGACAAAGTGCCGCAGCCCAAGGTGATGAGTCAGGCTTTCTTGCAAGCGGGCATTAAGTTAGCCGCCAATATTAAACCGTGCCTATTACAAGATCACCCACAATATCAGCACGTTGCCGAGCGTGGATTATTTATTCGTGATGGCGAAACCGGGTTACCAGAGCGCTCTTCATTCTGGGATGATGAAGGCTCCCATCTTGATTTTACCAATCCTGCAACCGTGGATTGGTGGCAGGAGAATGTGACCAAACAACTGCTGGAGATGGGGATCGGTTCTACCTGGAATGATAATAATGAATATGAAGTGTGGGATGGTGAAGCGCGCTGCAATGGATTCGGTGAATCTATCGCTATCAAACATATCAGACCGGTAATGCCTTTGCTGATGATGCGTGCCTCAATGGAGGCTCAACAAGCATTTGCACCAGATATACGCCCGTATTTAATATCACGCTCTGGTTGTGCCGGTATGCAACGCTACGCCCAGACCTGGAGTGGTGACAACCGTACCAGTTGGCAAACGCTGCGCTATAACATCCGCATGGGGCTGGGGATGAGCCTGTCAGGGTTATACAACCTCGGCCACGACGTCGGCGGTTTTTCGGGTGACAAACCCGAAGCCGAGCTATTTATTCGCTGGGTACAAAATGGCGTGATGCATCCACGATTTACTATTCACTCATGGAATGACGACCACACGGTAAACGAGCCCTGGATGTACCCTGCTGCCACGCCGATGATTCGTGATGCTATGGCGCTGCGTTATCGGTTACTGCCCTATTTTTACACCTTACAGTGGCAGGCCACCCATGATGATGAGCCTATGTTGCGCCCTACTTTCCTCGATCATGAGCACGATAGCGGCACGTTTACAGAAAATGACGACTTTATGCTGGGCCGCGACTTGTTAGTTGCCAGTGTGGTAGAAGCCGGACAACGCCTGCGGGAAGTGTACTTACCTGATAATAGCCAGCCTGATAATAATGGCGGCTGGTATTGTTTCCACACAGGCCAATGGTATGGCGGCGGGCAAAAGATCATCCTTGATGCGCCACTGGAGCGTTTGCCACTATTGGTACGGGCCGGCGCAGCGCTGCCGCTGTCACGCCGCATCGCCTTTGTTAATGCCAAGTTGGACTCACAACGCGAGTTGGCACTCTACCCCACCAAGGGCGCGGGGCGATCGAGTGGAATGCTGTTTGAAGATGATGGCGAAAGCCACCGCTGGCAGCAGGGCCATGCATTGTGGCTGAGTTGGCAGGTGACTACCGATAATCACCGTATTGATATCACCTTTGCGCGCACCGGCAGCTATCAACCGGCTTGGCGTGAATTATCCGTTAGCCTGCCCGCTAATGAATATCGCAAGTTGTATATCAATGGTGTCGCCGGTAACGTATTGCAATTAAGCCAGTTAACTTAACCCACTGATAGCCAATAAAGAAACGGGTTCCATGCCAGAACCCGTTTCTTTTCCATTGATAGCCTACCTGACTAGCGCAGCAGTTTTAACGCGCCAGTCAATGAACGAACCCATTTTTCTGGCCCGGCCAATCCCAAACCATCGAGCTGTTCATCACAAAGAGAGTGTTGCGGGAACGCATCTGCATAATCTTGAAAGCTGTGCATTGCACGCGCAAATGCCGGAAAAGGCACAATTGCCCGTTCATTGGTAGCCGCCAATGCTTTCAACAGCACCTCTCTCATCTGCGAAGCATTTGCCTGTAAAATAGGTACCGGTAATTTTGAGCTAACATCAATTTCTTTCCCCCCTGAATCGGACAACATTGTCCCTGCCAGTTGCGGAAATTTTGCTGCTAAACCAATCCCTACCGCGCTGGTGGTATTGGCAATTAAACCAACAGGGAGTTCAGGGTTAACCATAATCGCGATCCGCATTTGCTCTGCCACAGCCACTGTCCTTTTACCGATAATATATGCTCATAATCATATCCCTCGCTGGCAGGTAAGTGCTTTCTTTTATCACCTGAATTCAGCTAATATTGGTAATACATTCCCAAATAAAATAACAATCAGGTAGAAAATGCCATCATCACTCATAACACCGGCAGATATTAAAATACTGAAACAGTTACAGCATGCTGGCCGTATGACGAACCAGGAGCTGGCCGATAAAGTCGGGATGGCAACCTCCCCTTGCTGGCGACGGGTAAAACAATTAGAAGAGAGCGGAATTATTACTGGTTATCAAGCCAATATCGATCGACGAAAAATTGGTTTGGGAATCTTGGCATTTATTCGGGTGAAAATTGACAGCCACAGTGAAGAAGAAACCAAGCTATTTGAAATGCAGGTAGGGGAGTTAACGCCGGTTATCGCTTGCTATGCTGTCGCTGGAGATGCTGACTTCCTGCTGCAAGTGGTCGCGGAAGACCTCGATAGTTTCTCCACTTTCGCCATGTCAGTTATCCGCCGATTATCGGGCATTAAAGAGATGCAAACCACCTTCGTCCTGCGCGAGGTAAAACCACTCGATCATTTGCCGCTGGAATAGATAAATGCTACGACCAGGCTATGGTGTTCGTATAGCAGCTAGTTATCGGTAAAGAGAGGTCAGCTAATCCCCCACTTATCGGCCTATGCCGCCAGTACCCTATTTCGCCCTGCCGCTTTTGCACGGTAAAGAGCCTCATCCATGCGTTTGAATAAGCTATCAGTATCTTCGCCAGCCTGATGTTGTGCTACACCAATGCTTACAGTGAGTCGCGGCATATTGGGTTGACAGACTAACTGAACAGCCTCACGAATAGACTCCGCCACTTGTAATGCGCCCGCTAAATTGGTTGAAGGAAGCAGAATGGCAAACTCTTCGCCTCCCCAGCGGAAAATCATGTCACTTTCACGAATGCGAGATTCCAGGGTTCTTGCCAGTAATATCAAGACTTCATCACCCTTATGATGCCCGTGCAAATCATTTACTTGCTTGAAATGGTCTGCATCAACCAACATCAAGCTGAAGCCTTGTGCATAACGTTGGCTTTGCGCATTAGCATGTTCAACAAGATTAAAGAATTGCCGCCGATTCCCCAAGCCAGTCAGTGGATCCCGTAAGGCCGCATCTTCTAATGCCTGTTCAAGGCGTTTTTGTTCAGTAATATCATGAATGATACAAAGCATTAGCCGCATACCATCCAACTCAACGGGGCCGGCGTAAGTTTGCACGTGACGGGTATTTCCATCGGCTAATTTATGGATGAAGTTGAGAGGCTTGTGCCCACCAGGTAGCTTGGCCACTTCACGCATTACGGGCAAAACATCCTTACCCATGGTATTAATTTCCCAAGTATGTTTCATACACATCTCATCCCGGGAATAACCATAGAAGCGGGTTGCTGCTTGATTAGCATCCACAATTTGGCCATCGTCCGATGGATCAATCAATAACATCGGGGCGGTGTTGGTGTCGAAAAATTGCTCATAAAAACCCCGTTCGTCGCGACAGTAGGGTTTAGAGCACAGTCGACCGACATTGGGGCGAGTAACCTCCGCACCTGCAATATAAAGCCCTTCGAAAACAATAACGTCTCCGTACGGTTCCAATTGTGTCAAAGAGAGCCGACAACTCAGGGGAAAGCTATTGCCTGCTGTTTGAATAGTCCAGATTTCAACGATTTGATCTTCTTCCGCCAAAGCCGGCAGGTAGGCATCCAAATGCTGCTGTGCATGTGCTGAAAACCGGCCATTGCGCAGTAACTGGAGTGGGCTATCACCTGCAATTGTTCGGGCTTCCTTGTTAGCAAAAAGTATTTCCTGATTTTTGGGTAAAACGACCCAAACAGGCGTGCTCAAAATATTTAACGCATCTAAGTAGGCTATCAACATAGGGAATACCGATAGATATTTGGCATAAGAACAGAATACAGTTAATTACTTTGGTTTCACTACTTTTTAACGGCCGGCAAACAAACAGATCAGAGAGAATCACACTTGCTTCTTTTGTAGGTTATTCAGCGTAAAAACAATCACCTTCTAGCCGTAAATAGCGAGTGAGTGTGATCTTTAAGCGATCTGATTCATCACCGGCTATTGCCAACAGAACTGAACGTATCGGGTGTTTTATCGTTCCTGATGTTTTGGCTGGTTTTGAAGTGAGGAGCATAAAGAATCGCGCCTTTCAGTATGGCGATATATGCATTAACGTGCTCAGGGTATCGAGCGTAATTTCATATTCAGAGAAGATGTTTATAAAATAAAACAATAAGTTAAAAAGAAAAATACAATCTAATCAGATTAATAATGCGTTTTCTCTCACATCTTTTCCAGAAAGTGCTCGCGTAGGCCCCTCTCCGTTGCCAAACTCGCTGAATATCCCAACAACTAGGGAGGGAATTCTCATGGGTGTGCCACAAACCAAATCAGAACTCCTATTAGCAATAGACAAAAACTTCAATAAATTGTCAGGTTATCTCGCATCAATTCCGCCCGAATCAGCATCAAATGAATCAATGGAAGGACACGCGAAAGACACTGTAATGAGCGTTTGCAATCTTGTCTCCTACTTACTTGGCTGGAACAATTTAGTTATCAAATGGATAACGTTTGATGAAGAGGGAAAGCCTGTTGATTTCCCGGAAACGGGTTATAAATGGAACCAACTGGGTCTTCTCGCCCAACAGTTTTATCGCGACTATAGCTATTTGGATTTACGCTCGCTAAGCAGCCAACTACAGAACGCTAAAAACGAAATCGTTGAATTGATCAATAAGCGATCTGACGATGACCTGTATGGAAAAGCTTGGTATGGCAAATGGACAATGGGAAGAATGATTTCTTTCAATACATCTTCCCCCTACTCCAACGCCTGCGGCCGGTTAAGAAAATGGGCAAAGGAAAACAACCTCAAGCTATGAGGGAAGCTGCCGGGAAAATAGGGCGCGGGAAGTGGTTCTCCTGGGTTTGGTACCTCCTCTCAGGTATAGCGTTCAAAAACTGCGACGACGGTAAATAAATCCTTATCTCTGCACGACAAACTGGTTACCAGACTCAACCAGATGGCTATGTGCGCTTTGACTGGCGCGGTAACCTATGGAAGGGGAGTTTTACCGATATGAGTCGTTTGGCGCTGAAATTGATCCTAAACTTGGATATGTCCGGCCATTTGGTAAAGCGTTCAGACAGCAACTGGTTGATAATTTGCAGGTATCGTACATCTGAACCGCAAGGGTTAGTTGAACGTGAAAAATCTTTAATTTTGGATAAGATTTTTAGCACAATGCGCGCAAAAGGGATAAAAAGAGGGGAGATTCTCGATCAACTTTCTTTGCCGTTAGATGAGATAAGTACACTAACTTTCAATAATAATTTCTTTATGGAAGCTATTGAGGGTTCAGGGAACAATGTAACCCTTAAACCTAAAGATACTTTCCTCAAGTTGGTAAAATAAAACATTGATATTTAAGTTGGCGATTCAACATCGCCAACTTATTTAGCTCAAACTTCAAATCAAAAATCTGGAATAAACCCCTCTTTTCGCAAAGCATGAATGACACCACGCATCAGATCTGATTTCGAAAAACCGGCGGTATAAATTCGCGATCCCACTTCAACCGGTTGCAAAAGGCCACGATCAACTAACTTACCAATCTGATAGGTAATTTGAGCCGACTTCAATCCCGGTAAAACCTCTTTTAAATCATTGGCTTTTACCGTCCTCTGGCTAATAGTTCGCTTAAGAATTGTAGATTCCGTCTCATTGATTATCCCCTGCCCCTTGGAATACTCGAGCGCTGGATAAAGAATTTTTGAGTTCAAAAAGTGAAGATCCGAGAGCTTATCGACTTTCTTTAACTCCGCCGATATACCGGTAAGAACATACAGGCACCATTGCTCTAGCCCCTCAACAGCCCCCGTAACGTTGTATGGTTACCTTCGATTCTTGCTGAACCCAAGCTTTCTAGCATATGAAAAATACTTTTTAGCTGGGCAAATAACAGAGGATGCACATCAGTTTCAGGGCGCAGGTGCCTTAGTAACTCAAGCTCGGTCAATGCATCAACCAATGGCGAGTCGAAACTGAGGTTTAACAGTGCTAAATCATAGTGATTAAATTTAGGCATAAAGTTAGATTATCTCAAAAGTAACGTTATGATTATCTCAAAAATCCGTGGCGATACATCCTATTGAATATCACTGTATACCGAACTGAGATCAGCACCATCCCCCTACTACTTTCACTTTGAACCATTATGTTCGGTATCATTCAAAGCAGGGCCAACCAGAGATAACAGGAGTAATCTCATGATAAACCCAGCGGAAAAGCTCAAGGCAAAGTAGCGGGAATTTATCAGTGTCAGGGAGTTGATTGAGCGAATTTCACGTCTCCACCCCGCGATGAGTCAGGCGCAGATAGCTAACTGGCTGCTGATAGAATTGACGGATGCCAGGCCAGTGTCACCGCCGTTACTTATTCAGGACGCGCTCGGCGTGATCCGCGCCCCACGCATTTATCTGTATCACGCATATCTGGCCTATATGGAAGCTTACGGCCATCAGCGTTCATTATCGTTGACCAAATTCGGCAAAGACTTTCCCAAAGTAATGAAAGAATTCGGCGCAGAATACAAAAAAGCCAGGACCGACAAAGGCTTCCGCTACAACATGGATTTATCCGACACCGCCAAAGACTGGCTCCCCGCCCTGGCACTGCCCCACCATCCGCAACCGGAAGATCCACCCTACTAATTATTACTCACCTCTGGCTTATTCAGAGTGTGCAGAAATAGATTTAATTAATTGAAATACAAAGATAAAAACCGACTGAATAGTTTACTAATAACTGTTCAGTCAGTATTCATATGTATTCATTAATTCGTGGATGGCAAGTATTAAAAACTGAACACCTGAACAGTTGCTGAAGAGGCTGAGGGGGAGTGTTCAAAGAGGCTGAGGCCAGAGCGGGTGCGGGTTGTGGGGGTGATCTTGTTGCTTGGTGAGGGGGGTGAATAGTGGGGGGAGGGAAGATGGGGAGTGGGCCGTTGCGTTATATCCCTATCCCATCAGCCGCAAAAATCACATTAAAAAGTATCTTGTCCCCCAAACAACTACCTGATTTCATTCAATAACTCAGGGTGTTTATCAAGCACTTGCAACAATTTTATCGTTGATGGGTGTGGCAACGCCTTACCCTTTTCGTAACGCGAAAAAGCATTCACTCCACCTCCAAAAATCTCACTAGCTTCCCGCTGGTTTAGACCCAATTTTTTTCGCACCTGCACAATATATGCGGGTGCAATCGATTCTGTATTAACCATTTTTCGCAAAAGCATTGTTTTTGCTGCATAGGTATCGGACTCAGCTTCAGTCATGATTGTTTCACCGCATGCCGGGCAATGTTGTCCTATCACGCCTTCGACGATGAACTTACGCCCTTTATAGGTAAAGGGGACGTCACGCGCTTCGTGGATTAATTCTGCGCCACCACAAACTGGACATTTCATCATTAAAGCTCCTTAAACGAGACAATCAAAACATCATCGATAACCGTGATTTTCAAATAAACTCTACCGCACGAAAGCATGGGGCGGTAAACATCCTGCCAAATCGTATGATCTTGATGTGTCGTCATACTTTTATAAAAATCGGCGCTAGTCAGTTCGCAAACTACATCACACATATCCCTAAAACTCAGCCCCAGCTCTTCAGCGCCATCTCTGGCAATTCGAGTCGATTTAACATTCCCTTTCAATACCAATTCTTTTACTTTTAGTAAACGAGTATGCGGAGTCCGTTTCTCCATTTCATTGCCATCCTTGAGCAAGTTTCACTCAATAAACATAACCTACTAGGTTATTTATAGCAAGAAAATAACCTAGTAGGTTTGTTTTGCAGATGATTTAACAAATATCAATGAGTTATGGTTATTGAGGTGACGAAGCCAGTAATTTTTATTACAGCATTTACAAAATCATCTGTTCTGCCCGGCATTTATAAATTTCTGCTAATTTCTCTCTGGTTTTCTTTTGTGGGCGAGAATCTACGGCTTCCCATTGGGATACAGCAGATTGGGTGGTGCCAAGCAGTTCTGCTATTTCATATTGCGAAAAGCCACGGTAGATACGCCATGCAGCCAGCAAACTGACACCATCGTTTACCATGATTTGAACAACTTCATTCGGGATGGTCTGATCATCATCGTGATCAGCAACATAGGGAATATCATCGTACTTCGCATTAGAGATAAGTTGCTGGTATTCGGCAATGGGTAAGACCACAAACTGAGGCTCTCCTGCTTCATCATGAATGTATTGTAGTTTTGCCATCTTATTCACCTTAGTTTAGAAAAATAACACCATGCCTTTGAGAGGAAATCTACTGAGCCAGCCTACTAATAGGTCGTTGTGGTTCTGCGTTTAACTTCCTGGATCGTACATATCACAGGGGTTCCCTCTATAATCTGAAAAATAATCCTGTAATTCCCCACTCGCATCCGATATTGGCTATCACCGGTCTGTAACTTTTTGATATCCAAATCAACAGCAGGGAAATTTGTCAGTTTATTCACTTTTTCACTGATGGATTTTCGATATCTGACATCTATTGAAAGTAACTGCTTAACCGCTTTCCTCGACCAGTCAACCTTGACCATCGTTTCCTCACTTTTATAAGTGATCACATCCGCTGTTATTGTCAAATAGTAGAGCTATATGTAAGTATGGTCAACACAAAAACCTAATT
>NZ_JAZGQA010000143.1:0-11366 GCF_048593855.1 Yersinia sp. 2542 StPb PI | reverse complement strand
GTATCTCATTGAAAGGGCGAACCGCCTAAGTCTCTGTTACCTGTTAAGGAATTACGATGAGCAAAGTACTGGTCCTGAAATCAAGCATTCTGGCAACTTATTCACAATCCAACCAATTAGCTGACTTTTTTGTCGAACAATGGCAAGCAGCCCATGCTGACGACGAAATCACTGTACGTGACTTGGCCGCTCAACCGGTTCCTGTGTTAGATGGTGAACTGGTGGGTGCTCTGCGCCCTTCAGATGCCGCGCTAACACCGCGCCAACAAGAGGCTTTGGCACTGTCTGATGAGCTGATTGCTGAACTGCAAGCCAATGACGTGATAGTTATGGCAGCACCAATGTACAACTTCAATATCCCGACGCAGTTGAAAAACTATTTTGACCTGATTGCCCGTGCTGGCGTGACTTTCCGCTACACAGAAAAAGGTCCAGAAGGCTTGGTAACTGGCAAACGTGCCATTATTCTGACCAGCCGTGGAGGCATTCATAAAGATACCCCAACTGATCTGGTGGTGCCTTACTTGCGTCTGTTCCTGGGCTTTATCGGCATTACCGATGTTGAATTTGTGTTTGCAGAAGGCATTGCTTATGGTCCTGAAGTGGCGACCAAAGCACAAGCTGATGCCAAACAGTTACTGGCTCAGGTTGTCAGTGCTTAATTGATAACTTTCGCGCAGAAGTGGGTGTCTCCGTCAATGCGCGACTGAAAATGACCTTGTATTACCCTCGTGTTACCCAGTAGTGTCATTGGTTAATTGCGCGCCTTTCGGCGCGCTTTTTTCTCTGTGATTATGCCAGTAACGCCATCGCACTCTCTTCATCCGTAACCAAACCATTCACCCAATGCCCCCTGAGCGCCGCTTTAATAGCCTGATGTTTCTCCTTACCACCTGCGATAGCAATCACCGGTTTTTCTGGCTGAATACGTAAGCTGGCACTGGTTAAACGCTGATCCAATTCATAGGCGACGCGCTGACCATCGCTATCAATGAAATTACCCAGCATTTCTGCCACAACATTCGCGGCCATGAGCACATCGACATCTTGTGCAGAAATAAAGCCATCTTTATGCAATGGACAATGATACCCCATTGAGCCAATACCGATAAACGTAACATCAGCCTGAGCTGCTTTCTCAGTGACAGTGCGGTAAATCCGGTGATTACACCACAGGTCACGATCCGCCGCGCTATCAGCAAACAAAGGGGCGGGCAAAATAAAGTAGCGTCCTTGTGTTTTCTCGGCCATCCACAGCGGGACGTCATAACGTGTACAGGAACCATCAGCAGCAATAGCGCCGATAAGTGAGACACAACTGTGCTGAGGACGTTCGAAATCAGGTAACTCATCAATGGCGGCTTTCAAACTGCGACCAGAGCCGACACCAATGACCAGTGGCTGTTCTTGACGCAGAAATTGCGACATCACTTCAGCCCCCACCACAGCAATGGCTCGTTGGATACCCGCGCTGTCCATCCCCAAGCTGGGGACCACCTGACACTGATGCAAGCCATACTGCTTTTGCACCTGTTCGGCCAGCGCCATACAGCGCCCAACCGGGTGAGCAATGCTGACACTGACCAGCCCGTTATCAATAGCACACGCCACCAGCCGCTGGGCCACCTGACGCGAAACCCCCAGGGCATCAGCAATTTCATGTTGCGTCTGCCCGGCAACGTAATACATCCAGGCCGCTCTGGCCGCTTGATCCAGCTTCTTATCACTCTTCTGCATGAGTTATCTGCGCAATATTGTTTGAAATAGAGATAGGGGGTGAAACCACCATGGTCATTATCTTACGCCTCTATTTGACAGATTTTTATCTCTACTTACGGTTATGTGAGCCAAAGCCCACCTTTCGGGCAAAAGTTACATTACCCTAACGCCATCGGAGCAAATGCCCTACATTAGAGCTTATGCTCAAATTATAACGCCAACACTTACCGTGATTGTGGAGATAATTTATGAACAGTTTTCTAAATACCCCCCATGCAGTGTGGTTGCACATTGGTGCAGGCTCCTTCCACCGTGCTCACCAAGCCTGGTATCTACACCGGTTACGGGCCATAGGCGATAATCGTTGGTCTATTGCTCTGGCTAATATTCGGGATGACACGACCCCGTTGCTCAATGCATTACAAGCCCAAAACGGCGAATACACCTTGGAAACCGTGACACCAGGGGGGGAGCGTCAATATGAAAAAATCACATCAATCCGCAAAATCATCCCTTGGGATAAAGAACTGAGCCAATTGGTAGCACAAGGTAGCCTGCCAGAAACGCGCGTTATCTCCTTTACCGTGACCGAGGGCGGTTACTACCTGGATAACCAATTTAACCTGCAACAGGATAATGCGGATATCCAGGCTGACCTCAAAGGTGATTGCCGCACAATATACGGTGCTATCAGCCGTATATTGCTGCAACGCCAACAGATGCAGAACGGGCCAGTGACCTTGCTGAACTGCGATAATTTGCGTCATAACGGTGAGCGTTTCCGCCATTGCCTGCTTGAGTTCCTCGCACTTCGCGACCAGCAAAGCTTGCTCAGTTGGGTGACAAGTCAAACCCGTAGTCCCAATACCATGGTTGACCGCATTACCCCGCGCCCCGCTGATGACATCGCACCACGGGTGCTGGAACAAACCGGTTTCGCTGATCTGGCACCGGTTATGGGGGAATCATTCATCCAGTGGGTTATTGAGGACGATTTTATTGCCGGACGCCCAGCATTGGAGAATGTGGGTGTAGAGATGGTGGAATCAGTTCTGCCGTATGAAGAGGCAAAAATCCGCATCCTCAATGCCAGTCACAGTTGTATTGCCTGGGCTGGCACCTTGCTTGGGCAAAGTTACATTCATGAAAGTACCCAGACTGACGCTATTCGCCAGATGGCCTATGACTATGTGACTCAGGATGTCATCCCATCACTGTCGCCAAGCCCACTGGATCTTGCCAATTACCGTGATGTGGTGCTGGACCGTTTCAGTAATCCGTATATTCGTGACACCAACCAACGGGTGGCGGCAGATGGCTTTTCCAAAATTCCCGGATTTATTACGCCCACATTGATGGAGTGCTACCAACGAGGTGATACCCCAGCAGCAACCGCGATACTACCCGCATTATTCTTCGTATTTATGGAAAGTTGGCATCAGGGCACCCTGCCGTATGAATACCAGGACGGAATACTGGACGCCGCCGCCGTCCATGCCATGTTCCAATCAGCTGATCCGGTAGGTCTGTTCGCTCGCGACAGCAAGCTATTTGGGCCACTAGCCAGTGACAGCCAGTTTGAACAGCTGCTGCGCCAATCGATTGACCGGGTAAATACCTGGCTCGTTGCTAACCGTTAATCATCGACAAGGAATTGCTATGTATCTTGGACTTGATTTAGGGACGTCAGAAATTAAAGCCATGGTGATTGATGACCGGGGCCAGATTCTGGCCAGTGAAGGCGAACCCTTGACCGTGCAGCGCCCACATCCTTTATGGTCGGAGCAAAATCCCACTGACTGGTGGCAAGCGACACAACGGGTTATTGGCCGCCTGCGCCATAAAATACCCCAGCGCTGGGGTGAGATCCTCGCGATTGGCCTTTCCGGTCAAATGCATGGCGCGGTGCTGTTGAGCCGCGAGGATCGTATCTTGCGACCGGCTATTTTGTGGAATGATGCGCGCTGTGCCGAAGAGTGTGATGAGTTGACCCGCAATGCCCCACAGTTACATCAGATTGCCGGAAATCTGGCGATGCCAGGCTTTACTGCACCGAAACTGCTGTGGGTTGCTCGCCATGAGCCGGAGGTGTTCGCACAACTGGCGACGGTACTGCTACCTAAAGATTATCTGCGCTGGATGATGAGTGGCGATAAGGTCAGTGATATGTCCGATGCCGCCGGAACGTTATGGTTGGATGTCGCCAGGCGCGACTGGTCGGACTCTCTCCTGGCTGCCTGCGGATTATCCCGCGATATGATGCCGCGTTTGATTGAAGGTAATGAACCCAGTGGTTACCTGAAAGCAGATATTGCGCGCGAGTGGGGCTTAGCCGATAAAGTGATTATTGCTGGCGGTGGTGGCGATAACGCAGCCAGTGCCGTTGGGATTGGTGCCATCAATCCTGGTGATGGCTTCATCTCTCTGGGCACGTCCGGTGTATTGTTTGCCGTTAATGATTGCTACCGGCCCAATCCACAATCTGCCGTTCATGCCTTTTGCCATGCTTTGCCGCATCGCTGGCATCAGATGAGTGTCATGCTGACCGCAGCCAGCGCCCTGCGCTGGTTGTGCCAACTGCTGGGAACCAATGAAACCACCCTTCTATCCGAGGTGGCGCAACTCAGTCGGTCAGAGCAGCGGCTGGCACCAATTTTCCTGCCTTACCTTTCAGGCGAACGCACCCCCCATAACGATCCGCTGGCAACCGGCGCGTTTCATGGCATGACTCATGCGACAGACCGTGCGGCGCTGGGATATGCCGTGCTGGAGGGGGTGACTTTCGGTATTGCTGATGGCCTGGCGGTGTTACAGCAGGCCGGTACCCAACTGAGCCAATCCTCCTTGATTGGTGGTGGTGCACGCAGTGTGTGGTGGGGGCAATTGATGGCTGACACCCTTAACTTGCCAATTGTCACCCACAGCGGTGGGGAGGCTGGTGGGGCTTTAGGTGCCGCACGTTTAGGGTGGCTCGCCAGCGGCGGTGATGAGCAGGAGGTGTGCAGCAAACCACAAATCGACCAACGCTTCATCCCTGATGTTAACCGGCAAGATGCCTTGTTTGCCCGCCTTGAACGCTATCGACTGCTCTATCAACAGCAGCGGCAGTTACGCCAACAACTGCCGCAATAACCATCTAAAAAATAAAGATATAACAAGCCTGGGCGAGCCTATCGCCCTTTTTCTCTGTCCCTATAACCGTTGCTCCTACCAGCAACTCAACCAGCCGGCGCTCAAGCGCCAGAGGAACTTACTATGCAAAAAAAACCTACCCACTGGTTTGGTTTGCCAATGAATTTGTTCTGGGGTTACATTGCCATTGCCATTTTTATGAGCGGCGATGGATTTGAAATGGCCTTCTTATCCAAACATATTACTGATATGGGCTTTTCTCCGGCACAATCAGCCTTTGTGTTTACACTCTATGGCCTAGCTGCTGCCATTGCCGCCTGGAGCTCTGGTGTGGTTGCAGAGATCATCACGCCACAACGCGCCATGCGGATTGGTTTTGTGCTGTGGGTGGTCATGCACTGCTTATTTATGGTATTCGGTTTAGGCATTAAAAGTTATCCACTAATGTTGCTGTTCTATGGTATTCGTGGGTTGGCCTATCCGTTATTTATCTATTCATTTGTTATGTTAATTGTCCAAAACGTCCCTAAACAGCAACTCTCTTCTGCCATGGGTTGGTTTTGGGCGATGTATTCAGTCGGTATCGGTGTCATAGGGAGCTATTTGCCCAGTTTTACCATTCCGGTGATGGGTGAAACCGGTACGTTGTGGTTTGCCATTGTCTGGGTCATGGCCGGCGGTATGATGGCGTTGATATTACTGCGCAATGTTGGCACTGCCAGCCCTAAAGCATCACTCTCAAATAAAGAAAAAATCAAAGAGTTGTCTCGGGCCGTCACTATTCTGTTTACCAATAAAAACATCTTCTTATCCTGTTTAATCCGCATCATCAACACCCTGTCATTATTTGGTTTTGCCGTTATTATGCCGCTCCTGTTCGTTGGCCGACTTGGTTTTACCATGTCTGAATGGCTGCAAATCTGGGCGGTGTTCTTCTTCGTGACAATTTTCACCAATATTATGTGGGGGATCTTGGGCGAAAAAATTGGTTGGATGCGGCAGGTGCGTTGGTTTGGCTGTATCGGTTGTGCCCTTTCCAGTCTGGCGTTCTACTATATTCCGGTTCATTTCGGCCATAATTTCTGGGCGGCCCTGATCCCGGCAGTAATGTTGGGGATAACCGTAGCCGCTTTCGTTCCGATGACCGCGGTATTCCCGGTATTGGAACCGGAACACAAAGGTGCAGCCATCTCGATTTATAACTTGTCTGCGGGTCTGAGTAACTTTGTTGCCCCGGCGATTGCCTCGCTGGTGTTACCTTTCTTCGATATTGTTGGCGTGGTGTGGGTTTATACTGCGCTGTATCTGATTGCTGCTGTGCTGACCCTGATTGTTAAAGTTGAGCAACCAGGGCATGCAGATACCTATTATCGCAAAGAATCACTCGATAGCCTCGCGGGGCATCCTGCTACGGCCAGTTTACACCCTGAGCGCTAGCGGGTTATTTTTAAGCTGAGGCCAATACCGTCGAAATCAATATTTCAGCAACCCGAAGTTTAGACATAAAAAACGCCCGTGCTGAGACGGGCGTTTTCCATAGCGTCATTGATACCATCATCGCAACAATTAGCGCTGCATCCACTGGCCATTAATACCGCGCACATATTCACCGGCAGCCGCACGGTTAACTAACTTTTGCCCTGCCAGCTTGGCAACATCTTCAGTTGAAATATGGTTTTTCTGCGCCACTTCCTGATATTTCTCTGTTCTGGCAATATTGATTTGCTCTACCAACGCCAGTGTCTCAGGATCTTTTTTGACCGGAGCCAAATAACCACTTAGGGTTTCGCCAACCCGCCCTTGCTGCTTTGCCTGTTCCACTGTCAGGGCGAAAGCCATGGCGCTGAACAGCAAACTGCCACTCAATATCGTCCACCCCAACATCACTCGAATCAGCCTTAGTCTGCCACCAATCCAGCCTGAATTTTGCTTTTTCATCGTGGCTCCTTAAAATAGATTGGATTGATTTTTAAGCAAGTTTTCCACATCTTTATCAACTTTTATCTGGATTTCATGCTCAATCTTGACGTTCATATTGATAGTGATCGGTTTTTCCGGTGTCGCTACCTCAAGGCGTAAACAGCCACTGAGCATCAAAACACCCAAAGCTATTGCCACACGTTCCCCTGTCAAGATCTTCATTCCTTCGTCCTCGCCGGTATCACTGTTGGTTGTAAAGAAAGCGTCTGTTGTAGCCACTCTTGTAAATTGTCACCAAAACGCAGGCTACGCCAGAGTTGGAACACATTTTCCTGATGCTGATAATTCAATACTATCTCACGCTTTGAGTTTTTTTGCGTATTCACACCATGAATCTTCGAGCGTAATGTTAATTGCCCCAAATTATCCAGATCCACTTTGGCATAAGATTGATAAATCTCCATATAGCGTAACCAATCAATCGCGGCACCGGCGACAAAGTTACTATCACCGATTGAATTGGCCAGATCTTGATCGAGGCGCAATGTCACCCTGCCATCGTTAGCAATCCAACCATTACGCACCAACCACTGTGGGTTATTGAGATAAAGAGGCAACTCCCCGTTGACCTTCCCCGACATCGCAAACTGTTTCGGTTGTAGCACCGTAAATAGCTCACTCAAGTCAATGGCAGTTAATTTCAGCACGGCGGCGTCGTGTTGCGGTAAGCGTAACGCGGACAAACTCAGATGGCCGTTAAGAATGTCCATACCGACGTTACTCAAAGTTAACGGTGCATCATCAGAATAGGGATAAGTACCTTGTAAATCAGCAGTAATATTCTGCATTTCAAACAAGTTGCTTATTGAGGCGATACGCAACATCACCGGGTCTTTCGCGCCCAACTGCCAGTGGTGATTCTGCAAGCGATACGACATAACAAAATCTAACCCGCTCATTTCGCCGTCTTTCAGCCACATCCCGCCATTGTTCACCACCCAGTGACCACCGGCGGTAAAGCCTTGTTCTCGAGCTGCCGAAAAGGCCGCCTGAGCATACAGCTCTCCATCACGCAGTTTGATGCCTAATTCTGATGCGATAAGCGGCTGGAATACGGTTAACGATTGTTTCGGCCACCAGCCCTCACCCCGTAACCGCTCGCCATCCCAGCGGCCGCGCAGTGGGATCGGCCCGATCGGCTGCGCCTGCAATTGCCCCTGCCACAGAAAGCTGTTTGGTTCCCGACCATTGAGTTGCAAAGATAATTCAGCGGGAGGTAGATAACCGCCCCCGTCGCTGAACGACACTTTTTTCGCCCCTAACGCAAAACCGGCAATAAAGGCTGGGTGATGGTTATCGCGCTGCCAGGTGAGTGGCTTCACCAATGTCAGTCTTGGTGCCTCAACCTTAACCAGACCATATTGCAACCGATCAAAACCAGTCGAGAGCTGGTCAACGGTGATTAATGTATCGCGCCAACTCCCCTTGCCCGCCATATCCCAGCGAGCAGCCAGTGGCGGCAGGTGACCATTGCCCCAGTAACGCCACTGCCAATAACCTTTGTCCGGCCAAAACTCTTGCGCCTGACCATCCAAATGCAGGTTGAAATTACCCCAATAGCTGTCTTGTGCATCAACGATGGCTTGTAGACGCCCGCTAACCCCGGCAGCCGTGACCTTGACACCAGCCAATGGCCAGCGAGCATCTCTTATCCGCAATTCAGGCGTCACATTGCCATGCGCGCGCAGTAACGCCCCTGGGTGCAGCACCCACGTTGGGTTCAACACCGAACCACTGAGCAGCCCTGGGATGGTGGCATTAAGCACCATTTTCTCCAGATTAGCCTGACCACTGAGTTGGAATTTTAAATCGCTGTTTATCATGCTCAGATTACCCGGCCCGAGGGTCAACACGGCATTCCCCTTACCACTCTGCCCAGAGGTAATCACATTAATTCGCGCGTCAACTGAGGTCTGATCCAACCCTTGGTCCCAGTCATGTAACGTCAGGTTAATACCGCCACTTAATGGTTGCTGCGCGTATGGCCATTGCCACTGTCCGTTAACTAGCTGAATTTGGTTTACCGCAACACGCCATGGCAACCGTGCGAGCGGCACATCATCGCCACGCTCAGTGAGCGTCAGCACACCTTGCTGCTGTTGCCAGCTCAAGTTTAGAAGCAGTGGTTTAGACAGATAACCGGTGGTTAGCATCCCCTGTAATTCACCCTGTTCCGGCCAATCATCCAGTGACAAAGGAATCTTTATTTTGCCACTGAGTTCGAAAGGCTGCGGGGTACCAGGAACCGCAATAGAGAATTGATGCAAACTCAGTTGTTGATCCTGATCAAGGGTCGCGGCAAAGCTCAGTTGCGGCCCTTGATAACGTAACTCTTGAATCAATTTAAGCTTATCGGGCGAGGTGAGGGTCAGTTTACCGGCATATTGCTGCCAGGGCGTAATCTGCAAATTACTGATATCCAGATCCAGCACCGATAACTGCTGTTGCCAGTAAGCTAAATTCAGTGGTGCGCTGTCGCCATTAGTCGGTAATTGACTCAAACAGGCGGTATCCAACGCAACATTACCGGCCGCAAGTTGCCAGCGCCCCTGATGGTAGCCGACACTCAATTGATTCATATTAGCGAGGGTGCAGTCTTGTATCGAATAGCGCAATTGCTTGATACGCAGTGCGCCGTCACGCCATACCGGTGGCGTAGCCAGCGTTATCTGACTCCCAACAGGTAACCAATAATGTGCCACTTTGGGTAACCACTGTGGCAGGGTTTTCCATAATGCCATCAGAGAAATTGCGCTGATTAATAACAACCAACCCACTATTTTTGCGCATTTAGCCATGACTCGCCTTGTTTTATCCCCAACCAGACTTACGGTGTGCTTTAATCAAATCACCGCAAGATACCATAATAGATAACGCTACCCTTGCAACTCAGACAAAACTGTTGCCATTGAAAGTTGGCATAAAAACCTTATCTCTTTGGCATGAAAAAGTTACAAGTGCTCTATTTAACTTATTATTGTGGCAAATTGTATGATTTATTCAAATCTGTTAGATTGATCACAATATTTTAGCGGAGATATCGCGATGAAATTAGCCGTTTACAGTACTAAACAGTATGACCGTAAATACCTCGAATTGGTCAACAAAGATTTTGGCTTTGAATTAGAGTTTTTCGATTTTCTGTTAACGCCAAAAACAGCAAAAATGGCTGCTGGCTGTGATGCGGTCTGTCTTTTCGTCAACGATGATGGTTGTCGTGCGACATTAGAAGAACTGAAAAGTGTCGGCGTCGAGATTCTGGCGTTGCGTTGCGCTGGTTTCAATAATGTGGATCTGGAAGCCGCGAAAGAACTGGGAATTCAGGTAGTTCGTGTCCCGGCCTATTCACCTGAGGCGGTCGCTGAACATGCTGTGGGTATGATGATGAGCCTTAACCGCCGAATTCATCGTGCTTATCAGCGCACCCGCGATGCCAACTTCTCGCTGGAAGGACTGATCGGTTTCAATATGCATAACCGTACTGCCGGGATTATCGGTACCGGTAAAATTGGTGTGGCAACCATGCGCATTCTGAAGGGTTTTGGTATGCGTCTGCTCGCTTTTGACCCCTATCCAAGTGCGCAAGCTCTGGAACTGGGTGCTGAATATGTCGATCTCAAAACGCTATATGCTGAATCTGACGTTATTTCCTTGCATTGCCCGATGACACCGGAAAACCATCATCTGCTTAATAAACAATCATTTGATCAAATGAAAAACGGTGTAATGATCATCAACACCAGTAGGGGTGGTCTGATTGACTCTACCGCAGCCATTGATGCCCTGAAACAGCAAAAAATAGGTTCGCTCGGCATGGATGTATATGAAAATGAACGTGACCTGTTCTTTGAAGACAAATCCAACGACGTGATTCAGGATGATGTTTTCCGCCGTTTATCTTCTTGTCATAACGTGTTATTTACCGGGCATCAGGCGTTTCTGACCGAAGAGGCGCTGACCAGTATTTCGGCCACCACAATGCAGAATATTGCCCAGTTGAAAAAGGGTGAACCCTGCCCGAATATTATTACCGCCTGATTATTTATACGTTTAACAAGCGGCAGCATGAGATACCCAATAGATTTCGAGCACAGGCAGATGGCAAACAGAAGTAGCCAATACACCTGATACTTGAAAGATGGCGGGTATCAACGTGCCGGACAAGCGCCGCGCATTAACGCCCATTCTTCACAACGTTTACCATCGGGTAACTGACACATCCCTACGCTGCCACCATTGAGTTGTTTGGCAATGGTTAATACACCACCGGCATTGGCACAATTGACTGCCGCCGGATTGGCCATATTAATATTATGGTGGACACTGGCGCTGGTGGCTTGTTGCACGGGTTCATAGGCATCAACATTATTTAAAGCTGTATCCGTTGGGTCATTGCTGCTACAGGCGGCTAAAAAGAACACAGCGCCACCCACAAACATTGATAATACTTTCATTCTTCTGCTCCGGCATGAGAAAGGCATAAATCTATTGTTTAATGCAATTTCGTCTACGCTAATTGGCTTATATAATATCTG
>NZ_JAZGQA010000142.1:0-11550 GCF_048593855.1 Yersinia sp. 2542 StPb PI | reverse complement strand
GGTATGATTGAAATTAATGACATTAATAAAAAATACCAGGATACAGCGGTTCTCAATAATATAAATGAGAGCATTCCTTCTGGTGGTGTTACTTCAATCATTGGACCAAACGGTGCTGGCAAATCTACGTTATTGTCGATTATGAGCCGGTTGCTGGCGCCTGATATTGGTAGTGTGCTGTTTAATGGTTTGGATGTGGCAAAAACCTCTGGCGATAAACTGGCGACTATTTTGTCAGTTTTACGTCAGGAAAATCACTTCACCAGCCGCCTGACTGTAGCAGATTTGGTTGGCTTCGGGCGCTATCCCTATTCAAAAGGGCGGCTCAACGAAAATGACCGTCAGTATATTGATGCTGCGATGGAGTTTCTTAATCTGGTGCCGCTGAAGGATCGCTATCTTGATGAGCTTTCGGGTGGGCAACGGCAACGCGCCTATGTAGCAATGGTGCTTTGTCAGGATACAAAATATATCCTGCTGGATGAGCCATTAAATAATTTAGATATGAAACATTGCGTTGCGATGATGAAACAATTGCGGCGTGCCGCAGATGAATTGCACAAAACCATTATTCTCGTTATCCACGATATCAATTTTGCTTCTGCATATTCTGACCACATTATTGCGATGAAGAATGGTGAGGTTATTTATCGAGGGGCACCCGCAGAGATTATGCAACCCAATATTCTTGAAGAGATTTTCGATATAAAAATCCGTATCGAAAAAGTACAAGATCAGCATATCGCGGTCTATTATCGTTAAGGTGAAAAACGGGCGTAACTGTATATTTACGCCCGTTTTTATCCCGTGATTAGAACAACACAGAGTAGTTCACACCAAAGGTACGGCCACGTCCTTTATAGGTATAGAGATCAGGTGCTCCGTAGGTGGGGCTATACAGAATTGGTGCGCGCTGGCCCCAAACGGTGGTGTACTCTTTATCCAGCAGGTTTTCGATGCTGAAGCTGATTTTACCCACTGGCAAGGTGTAGCTGCTCAGGAAATCAATCGTGTTATAACCATCAAGTTTACGGCCTTTACTGTCTGACACATCGAAGGTCTGCTGGGATTGTACTCGCAGGTTCCAATCACCCGGCGCCCAACCAATATAAGCGGTGGCTTTCGACGGACTGGCGGTATCAACAGTGAGTTTCTGCCACTTGCCGTCAGTTTTGGTCTCAGATTTAATCAGGTTAAATGTTGCTCCGGTGCTCCATTCGCTGTCTTCGAAGAAATAATCCGCCGCGCCTTCAACCCCGTAGATCCGGCGTTTGTCCGGCAACACACTGATGGTCATGTCTGTTTTGTTGATGGCAATAGTTTGGTCAGACAGAGAGTAGTAACCGGCGATTTGAGTACGCAGGTTATCACCCGTATAGCGCCAGCCCAATTCATAAGCATTAACCTTAATACCCTCCAGCTTGGAGTCATTTACGTTAACGCTTTTTTGCAGTTGGTAGTGGCCGTTGACCAACTGATAGGTCCCGGAGCCGTAATATTTCGCCAGATCGGGGATCTCAAACCCTTGAGAGAAGTTGAACCACGTCTGCTGGCTTTGTGCCAGATGCGCCAGCAAACCGGCATTGAACAGGACGTTGTTGTAATCCGTTTTCCCGCCAGGCACTGCATCTGCTGAGGTCGCGCTGCCGTTAGCAATAGCTTGTTGTTGCGCATAGCCGACGAAATCATCAACCTTGTTCTCGGTGTATTGATAACGTACGCCACCACTCAGGGTAAAGATGGGGTTGATGTCATAGCTGGTTTGCAGGAACGGCGCGAGATTGGTGGTGGTGTAACTTGGGTAACGGCCAACATTGTAGGCATTTTGTAAGGTCATCCCGCCAGACTGTTGTGCCAGTGCCAGATTGAAGAACTGCTGATTGGCGTTGAAGCTTTCATGCTCCACGTCGACACCATAAGTCAGCGTGAGGCTGTCGATAGGTTTACTGTTTAGCGTCAGTTTACCGCCGTAAAAATCGGTTTTCTGCTGTGATGCACCGATACTGGTTACCGCAGTACCTGCTTTGTTCAGGGTTGGGAACGGATAAAAGGTCAATGATTCATCACGGTAAAACACCTGTGCCACCAAATCCTGACCCCAAAAGTCGGTATTGGAGTATTGCAGGTTGATGAGATGGCGCTCAGTGCCTGGAATACGATCTGAGTTCAGATTGCCGCTGTTAGATGCCTGGCCGGTACCCGTCACTACCGAGAAGTTTTCCCCCAGATATAATCCGTGTTTGCCATCGGATTCGCTGTTGAAATACTGGGTGGTCAACTGCAATTGCTGATGGTCATCAATGTTGAAGGTACCTGTGCCCATCACATCAAGGCGGCCGGAATATTGCAGGCCGGTCTGGGTATTATCGATCAACACCTCATCGCCTTTACCGTCATACCAGCCGCCATAACGTTGATAGGAAACAGAAAAACGACCGAATGCTTGCTCATTCCCGCCGCTTACCGCAGCCCCGATATTCTCATCGTGATCGTTATGGCTGTTAAAACCGGTTTTGCCGCCAACTTGTAGTTCGACCTGTTTTTCTTCCTGACCTTTTTTGGTCACAATATTGATCAAGCCGCCAGTGCTACCGCCACCGTAAAGCGAAGTGGCACCGGAGATAACTTCTATATGCCCAATATTAAACGGATCTATGGCGTCAAGCTGACGGCTGTCGCTGCGTGAAGAGTTCAGGCGCACGCCATCGATCATTACCATCATTGATCGGCCACGCATATTCATGCCGTAGTTGGTCCGGCCCTGACTGCTAACATCCATGCCAGGAATCAATTGCGCCAAAATATCTTTGATTTCCTTGCCAGCTTGAACTTGTTGTTCGAGTTCCTGACCTTCAATCACCCAGGTGGTTTGTGCCATTTCGGCCACGCTGCGGTGTGAGCGGCTGGCAGAAACTACCATTTGATCTTCTGCCCATGCTGCGGGCGCGAGCATAGCTAACAGGCACGGATTTAATACCCAGAGGTGTCTGCGTTTCATTGTTATTCTCTTTTTCCCATATTAGAGGTTATGTTAAAAATTAAAGTTGGTTTAACGATTGTTCTAAACCCAAACTCATTGGAGTTGCAGCCAGGCAGCCTGCAAACACATCCCGATGAGCTTACTCAGTCAAGTGATTCGCGCGCGCAGCTAACCCCCCTGCGGTTTCAAGGACGAGGGGATCTGTGCGGGGGATAACGGCCGGCGGCTGGCTGCGCCATTGGATCACCGCCGGAGTGGATGTTAAATCGAACTGTTCACGACCTAAAACCCGGTTGAGAATACGCGCCGATCGCCAAGCCATCAGGCTGAGCTGCGGTTCTGCAATGCCGTGGCTATGCATACCGGCGTTGACTGCAAATAAGCAGTTATCGTGTGGGCCTCGCCAATCGAGGGTGAAGTCGGGAGCCATGCGGTATTGATAATCGGCAGTGGTCATCAGGCGGCTGGCCAGTGGTTTAAGGAATGCCGGACGTTCCTGTTGATAACCGGTCGCGAAGATAGTCACGTCGCTGTCAAAGGTTTCTTTGCCCTGATCGAGATGGTGATGGGTGACTAATTGGTAACCGTTACCTTGCGGATGCATCGCTGTCAGTGAGCGGCTAGGGAGCAGGCGCGCCCAGGGCTTTTCACGTAACACCTCAAACTGATGATACATAGCACGGTAAATAGCCAGTAGCGACTCACTGGTAATGCCGTCAGACGTCATTTTCTGTTCAGCCAGCATATGTTGCTTGGCGTTGTCGTTCAGAGTATAGAAACCGTCAACGTATTCCGGGGTGAAGTACTCATTGGCAAAAGCAGCTTCATCCAGTGCGTTGTAATTATTCCGGCGTGAAATCCAATCTAACTGTTTCGGTTGGCCCCACTCAGCGCGGAAGATGTTGAGGAACAGGTCAGCTCCACTCTGACCACCACCGACGATGGTGACTCGTTTACCGGCCAGATCGGGATTGCGCAGTGCCATTTCACTGGCATGGAAACAGCGATCGTTTTGCTCGCCGACACATTCCGGCAACTTGATACGTTTGCCGATCCCCAGACAAACATGGCGGGCATGGTAGACATTGCGTGTTGTGGTCACGACAAAATGGCGCTGCTGGTCGTCAAAATCCACACTCTGAATATCTTGGCTGAACTCTAGCGAGCTTAACCCATGGGCAGCCCAACTGAGGTAGTCTGCAAACTCTTCCCGTGAAACCGTTCGGTGTTCAGTCGTCAGGAATCGGTAGAATTTCTTCCTTTGGACTAAGTAGTTAAGGAAGCTATAGGGATTGGTTGGCGACACCGCACTGACCAAATCTTTCAAAAAACTGGTCTGCATGTGGCAATCTGGCACCATCATGCCGGGGTGCCAGGTAAAGTGTGATTTACGCTCAAAGAATTTGCTGTTAAAGCCAGAAACTTCGCTGCCGAGGGCGGCAATACTGAGGTTAAATGGGCCTATGCCAATGCCGATGAAATCTAAAGTTTGATTCATTAGGCTAGCTCCTTGGTGACCAAATAAAGAGGGTTATCCAGATCCTGCAAGTAATTTGGCAACATTCGACTGCCACCATCCTGCTCTGAATAGGTGAGTTTCACCGGGTTGAGGACTACACGAATAATTTGTGGTTTAAACAAATCAAATAGGGAAAAACGCTCTGCCATGTCTGGATGCTGTGCCATGTAGCGCTGCAGTACCTGTGCCAGCAGTTGATAGAATTGGTGTTCATTGATGCCACACACATGCATCAGTGGTGAGATAAATCTCAGCACGGTGACGAAATGCCCGGTCTGTAGGTCGTGTATCAGGTAGTCGGCAGATAAGCGTGCGGTGACGGCTTTCACGACACTGGGCAGTGAGGCCGCTTGCGGGAACTCTTTATCAACCAGGCGCATATCGCCCTGGAAATCTTTCAATAGCACACGTTGCGGTATGTGGTCTTTCATCACCAAAGTGATGTTTTGGCCGTGGGCGATCAGTGCCACACCGTAACAACACATCAGGTGGTACATTGGCACCACGACCACCCGAAACATCTGTTCTAACCAGGCTTCGGCACTCAGCCCCGAACGTGCAATATAGGCGGCAATCAACGGATGCCCCTGATTATCGGTTTCCATCAGGGTTGCCATCAAAATTGCCTGTTCGCCCGGTTGTAAATAGCAGGACGGATTTTCTCGCCAAATCACGCCGAGCATTTCCTGATAGCGATAGGGCGCTTTACTCAAGGTGGCATAGGTCTGGTGCATCATATAACCGGCTGCGGGTTCTCCGAGGATCTCAGCACCGCTTGCCCGTAGCGTAGGGTCTTGTGCAAAGACTTGCTGTAACCAATGCGAAGCCGCAGGACCTGCGCTGATATATTTACCGGGGATGCCGCGATAACAAGAGGTGTTGTAG
This sequence comes from Yersinia sp. 2542 StPb PI, assembly GCF_048593855.1. Lineage (NCBI taxonomy): Bacteria > Pseudomonadati > Pseudomonadota > Gammaproteobacteria > Enterobacterales > Yersiniaceae > Yersinia > Yersinia sp. 2542 StPb PI. The sequence goes on along the minus strand of NZ_JAZGQA010000142.1, from coordinate 6,166 downwards.
ATGGTCAGTGGCAATTTGATATCAAATGGCACGCGGCGACTGACATTCGTTAAGGTACGTAATGATTGTTGCGCCAGATAGTGGTCACCAAACTCACCCAGTTCGATCAATTCACCTTCGGCTAATTGTGGCAGGAAGTGCAGGGCGATTTTTTGCTGCCACTGCCATGGGTGTAAGGGCACCGGTACCCAGTCGTCATTCAACGCGAGCTGCTGCCAGTGGCGCTCAAATCGCTGGCGTTCCGTGCTATCCATCGCACTGTCGAGCAGCCTGTCCAACGGGAATTGTGCATCCGCGCACCAGACAAAACTGCCACGTTTGGCGGCGACCCAATGCAGGCGGAACTGCCCTTGATATTCTGGCGCGTAGTGATGCAGGGCGGTTAGACCCCAGCCACGGCGGCCTTTGTTGAAGATAAATTTCGGGTGGCCAGCCAGCAGACATTGTAGTGCATCAGCATCAAGGGCAATCAGATGTTCGGCACTCATGCCCTGACGGGCAGAGAGTAACTGCATGTCTGCGCGCAGCGTGGCATAGAGGTCTTCCAGGTGTTCAGCAACCTGTGCATCGTCCATCTGCAACACTTGAGCCAGTTGGCGTAGCATATGGTCAGCGGTCAGCGGCACTCCTTCGCAGTGCAATGAGGCGGGGTCAATATGCAGCCAGCCCCAGATACCCCGTTCGGCACTAAAGCGATAAACCGCATCCGGCAAGGTGATACTCCATGCCTGGCCTGCTGGCGCGGCACACAGGGTGCGTTCATATTCCAGTTCAGCCAGGATCTTGGCGATCATCTGACGGTTAACGCGCTGCCAGTTGGCGTAATTGTCAGTGGTCATACCGTACCCTCTTGGAAGAAATCTGCGCGCTGATTCACTATCAGTCGTGAGCGTTTATGCGGGAAATCAAACTCTTTCAAGGTGTGGTAGCCGGCGGCAGGCAGGTGGCGGAACAGGCGCTGGTTATCGGCGCGTGGCTCAGCTACTACCCGGGCTGTGCGCGGTTCATCCAGATACAGATAGTGTGTCAGGCCACGTAACCAACTGCGGATGTATTGCGCTCCTCGCCAGCGCTCTTCACCTACCAGCATGTGTAGTCCACGATCAAAAGGCTGCCAACGGTAATGGCGACCAATCCGGTCTTCTGCTGCCCAATAAACTTCGAAATAACCAAAAGGTTGATCGTCAAAGCAACCCAAGAGCGGATAGCAATAATGCGAATCCAACTGACGTTGCAGATACGCGGCCTGAACCTCAAGCGGGCCACTCATTTCCCAAAAAGCATCTACGCGCGGCGAGTTCATCCAGCGAGTAAACTGCTCTGTGTCGCGATCAATTTCCGGTAAGCGGAAGCTCAGGGTATGTTTAATGTGCGGATCGAAACGGCGATAAACTTCGCCGTTAGGGCGCGCAGCACGTTGTGGGAACCAGATATCTCGCTCGGCGTCATACTGCATCTGATCAGTCGCCCGATGGCGTTTTGCTCCCAGCCACAGTGGTAGTTGATAAAATAGATCCCGTGCCAGATAGTCGCCATAGCTCAAGGCAAACACGGCTTGTGCTTGCGGCTCTTCCCGCCACTCGGCATAGGGCAACGCAATACCGGTTAATTGCGGTGCGGCAACGAACAACTGATCCAATGCCGGTACCAGCCAGCCTGGTGGCAATGGTCCGGGTGAGTGCAACACCGCGCTGCCGTCCAACCCTAAGCTGAGGGTCAGATTTTTTCCCAACTGTTCACAGCGAAAACTGCCTGCGGAGTGCATCAACTTAGCTTGTGGCATCATTGGGCAACTCCCAGGCGATCTTGGTGAGGGAAACGAAATGGGTTTGCGAAATCAAAGTAGATAACTGCCGGATCAACGATGGTATTTTCATTGTGGTCATGCAGATAACAGAAGAAATTACCCTTGCAGTTCCAATGCGTGCTATCGAGTACGTAATCCAAACAAAGGGTATTTTTAGCCGTAGCCCGCAGGTTATGGAGTGCGTCGCGGACCCGCATCATCAGATTCTCCTCGCTGTCGAAACCGGCAGCCGCTAATGCGGCGGTCACTGCCAGACTGGAGTTGACTAGCAAGTAATAGGGGAAATAGCGCAGTAGTTGTTGTTCAGTGAAGCGGTTTTCCGCTTCGGCTTCGCCAATTTCTTCCAGCCACGGTGTGGCATCTTGGGTAAAGCCGCTGCCCTGACAGTCGCGATACAACATACCGATCGGCAAGTCTTGCTGCATTTCTACCAGAATGTTTTGCTGATGGGCTAATAGCACCAAACCGTAATCAGCTTCGGTGCTGAACAGTGGTAATAAGACCTGTTGGCAATAGGCATCCAGCCAGCAGTGGGTGGCTTGGCGTAGCGGAAGATTTAGACGCGCCGCCAAACGGCGTACTGCGGCAACCAGCAAACTGTCGCCTCCATCTGGTGCGGCCTGAGTCAAGGTGACCAGTACATTGGTTTGAGCATCTGGCTGGCTGAACAACAGGTTGTCGCGTAGCACCATCAGGCTCTCCTCTTGCACCGTGCCATCAGCGGAACATAAACCGGCCCAACCGTCCTCCTGCATAACCCGGAAGGTTGGATAGCGTGCTTGTAATGTTTGCCAGCGCAGGGTTTGAGCCAGGCGGGCCAAGCGAATTCCACGTTTAGCTTCTTTTACCGATAGCGTACGTACCGAATTGGTCAGGCGGACACTGAGGGAAAACTTGATCATGTCGCGATTTGATGGGCTATACAGCGAACGGGAGGAACTGGTCGGCAGCCAGCGTTCACCTGCTTCACCCAAGTCTTGCAGTGCATTCAGTTGTACCAACTGCTGGCACCACTCCTGGGACAACAGGTGATCAGCCTGCCAGGGGTGCATCGGCAGCAGCCAAATATCATCAGTAAAGTGTGCCAGTAGCTGTGGTGCACTCTCGCTGGCAAAACGTTGCAGACGTTGTTGCAGTGTCAGGGTGAGACTCTCACCGCACAAAAAGCGTTTATCCACGGCAAACCAGCGTAGTGGAAAACGAGCGGCAAAGTCTGGCAGATAGCGATGTGCCTCTTTTTCATTGAAGGGTTCATGGGATTTTGGCGCCGGGTGGAAGGCATGACCGACCAATAAGCCTTGCTCAGCCTGAGCAAAATTGAGTGGTTTATCGCGCAGTGACGGCCAATCCAGACGAATATTAATTGCCTGTTGGGTGTTGTCATGACTTTCCAGAACCCGCTGGCGGAAACGTGTAACCACCTCATCTGACAGGTCACCTTTTACTGCAGGTTTATCCAACAACAAGGTCACCAACTGTTCCATGCCAAGTGCCGTACCCGCGCCATCGTCCTGCTGATATAGATAGGCTGGGAACAGATAGTGATGATGTTGTGTTGGGGATATATGGCGTAAAGCAATACGAATAGCTTGTGACGATGAAAGAGGGATATGGAGCTGTGGATAGGGTTGATTGTTTGCTGTCGGAAGGATTTGCCAGTCCCGGGTTTCACGCATCAATGCGTTGAGGAAACATTGCGCAGCCACATCGGTTGTCGCGGTTTCTAACTGGATAGTCATTATTCCATGCCACTCTTGATTCAATTGAGAATCATTCTTATATCAATAATATTTATCATTATCAATTAACTTATGATACAGTTTTTCTATTAAATATGCATAAATCCCCTATGTTATTAACGGTTAATTCACTTTTAATGCGAATTTCATCACAGGCTGAAACACGTTCAAGCGGGCATATACCTTCTTCTAATTGGCCGTTAGCCTTTTGTGCCGGCTTACTGGGGATTGGGCAGAACGGTTTATTGGTCATGTTACCGGTATTGGTTAGCAGAACACATCTGTCACTGTCGGTGTGGGCCGGTTTACTTACCCTCGGGTCCATGCTGTTTTTGGTCGGATCACCGTGGTGGGGACGGCAATCGGAGGTTCGTGGGTGTAAATTTGTGGTCATCATGGCGCTGGCTGGCTACTTGCTAAGTTTTGTGTTGTTGACGCTGGCGGTATGGGGCTTAGCGGCGGGATGGTTACCGGAGATGGTCGGGCTGGGGGGGCTGATTGTGGCACGTATTATCTATGGCCTGACAGTCTCTGGCATGGTGCCCGCCTGCCAGACCTGGGCCTTGCAGCGCGCAGTGTATGAGCAGCGCATGGCTGCATTAGCTACCATCAGTTCAGGCTTGAGTTGTGGTCGTCTTCTTGGCCCACTTTGTGCCGCCCTTGCCCTCTCAATACACCCAATGGCACCGCTGTGGTTGATGGCAATAGCACCATTGATCGCACTGTTGGTGGTCTGTTGCCAATATAATGATCCGCCATTGCCGCCGGTTGCACATCAACAAAATAATTTACGTTTCAGCATGCTGCCCTATTTACTCTGTGCACTGCTGCTGGCGGCAGTCGTCAGCCTGATGCAGCTTGGTCTGGCACCGCATTTAAACCAATTATTCCGGCATTCAGCCACCATGGTGAGCCACCATGTGGCAATTTTGCTTAGCGTGGCCGCGGGTTGTACCTTGTTGGCCCAGTTTTTGGTGGTACGCCCCCAACGTTTCAGCCCCTCTCAGCTTCTGCTGGTGGCAGCGTTATTCATGGTAGGTGGTTTAGGATTGATGTGTACCCAGCCATTGGTATTATTCTATGCGGGGTGTGCGCTAGCTTCTTTCGGTGCGGCGATGGCAACGCCGGGTTACCAATTGATGCTGAACGATAAATTATCCACGGGCAAAGGTTCCGGGGTGATAGCGACCAGCCATACATTGGGTTATGGCATGAGTGCGTTGATGGTGCCGCTAGTAGCAAAATTTTACGGTGAGTCGCAGTTGATTGCTGCGGCTCTGATGATGGCCGTTCTGTTGGGCGGCTTAAGTGGCTGGCTGTGGTGCCAGCATCGGGTCACAGCACATTCTGCGGGAGAGTAACTGTCATGTCCGGCGCATCAAGCTACCGAGTTTTCGATATCAAATTGAAAGTAAAAGAAAATATATCACCGTCACTGTTGCGTTGCGTATTTGAAGGGCCAGAAGTCAATCGTATGAAACTTGAAGCGCCAGATCAGCGCATTAAACTGCTATTGCCCGCAGACAACGGTCTGATTACTCAGGTATCAAAAGGCGACGATTGGTATCGTAATTACCTGACTATCCCGAAAGAGCAGCGACCGATAATGCGCACCTATACACTGCGTGCATTGCGTGCTGAGCAGAACGAGATTGACGTGGAATTTGTTTTGCACGGCGTGACCGGCCCTGCATCGGCTTGGGCAACACATGCCAAACCAGGCGATGCCATTCAGGTTGTTGCGCCGAATGCCGAGTATCAATCTGACAGTGGCGGTTATGAGTGGATCCCGCCAGCGCAGATGATGCAGGCGTTACTGATTGCCGACGAAACAGCATTACCGGCAGCGGTGGCTATTTTGGAACAGCTGGCATTACAAGCTAACCCTCCACATGTTCAAGCTTTTTTTGAGGTACCGCTGGTGGGTGATTGCATCAATCTTGAGCGATTTCCGTTTGCGCAGGTTTACTGGTTGCCACGTGATACGCCGCATCACCCCGCCCATGGCAGCTTGTTAGTTGACGCGGTACGTCAATGGGTACAAATTCCGGCTGCGGCGCAAGTCGCGGCACAATCATTAGCAGAGAATAGTCTGGGTGGTGATGTATTATGGGAGCGAGCCGAAGGTGCCAGTAGTTTCTATGCCTGGGTGGCGGCTGAATCCTCAACAGTGAAAGCTTTGCGCCGCTATCTGATTGGTGAACGCTGTCTGGACCGTACTTGCGTGAACTTTATGGCGTACTGGTGTTAATCAATTTGCTCTATCAAATTCCCCTGCAAAATTAGCCCCCTCTGGGCCAGTCATTCAACCCCTGTCATAAAAATGGCGGGGCAGTGACAATTTCAAATATCTTTCTTTCCCTCTCCCCTCGCAAACACCGATGTCACGAACTGCGTAATGTATTAATAATCTATATAAATACTGACATTATGCTAATGTCAGTATTAAACCGATATCAATCATCAGTTCCAGAGTCAACAAGATTATTCAGGGGAGTTTTTTAGTGGGCGACCCTTAAAAAATAAACCATGATGCAAATTTATTTTAAGAGCTTTGTATCAAAATAGGTGTGTTATTTATGAATAAATATGATGATATTAAGCAGTTCAAAGATAAAAT
>NZ_JAZGQA010000141.1:0-11591 GCF_048593855.1 Yersinia sp. 2542 StPb PI | reverse complement strand
CCCCCATTATTTTTTTGATTGGGATAATGGCATTAGCGCCCCCCCAGAGATAGTAATAACTAACTACAATAAAGATAAACCTTTAGTTATCGTCAAAACTATACTTACCGCAGATACAGGAGATAAGGATTGGGAAAAAAGAGATTTAGCACAAGCAAGTAAAATATTATGTGCTTTCACTCCTTTTTTAAATATCTATAATTATATTATACAAGGTAAATGCCAACAATTGAATGGCATCATATTCAGTGCAAATGATTTTTTCAACCATAATACAAAAGGAAAAACATTACATATTGCTGGAAACAGCTCCCCACTAAAACCAAAGTCCAGCAAAGAAGCAGAGTTACGCATACCTAAGAGTGTAGATAACTACATGACATTGACTTATATAGATTACAGTCAACGTAGACAATCTCTAAGCCTCCCGGCGGTAGCCAAAGCCTGCATGGTTTCGCTCCACTCTTTATTTAACTCTCGTCCAACACGTCAAGTAAGACCCCATTGCATTGACTGGACATTAGAAATCATGACTGACTTTACTTTGTTGTTTGGTAATAGCTTAGAAACCTGGAATACAGCATTTTTTGGCCAAATAGTAGATTCAATAATAAGAACAGGAAGTACCGGCGTCACCGCCGAAAATGCAGCAGTAGAAAATAGGTTCATCCATGCTATAACAGAAAAAATAACCGACAGAACCACTAATAATGCCCTTGCCGATATTAAAACCGCTTTTGATTATGCTCAGCTTAGTTATACCTCTTATAACCTTCTTTCCTTATCTGATGAGTCACCATCACAGGTGGAGCTCTTACCATTAGGCATTTATGAGTTGCTATTGGAGACTTTCATCTTTAAACCAACTCCTCCAAAAATTATTTCACAGGGTGAATTTGTTGAGCAAACTGAATTAGAATTCGAAATAGAAATACTCCCAACACCCACCCCTGAGGAAGAAGAAAAGCTTTCAGGTGTAGAAATTAGTAATGCCCAAGCGATGCGGAAAAAACTGAAAGAAATCATTGCTCACTGGGAGCAACAGTATCAGCGAGGTTACCCCGATCAAGGTGCCAATGCAGATGCCGCTACAGATGAAATTAATGATGCCCTCAATAAACTGCTTCTTGCTGGAAACGTTGTGACGGGTATTATCAATCGAAGACTCATTCTCCATCGTCCCGGTGAAATATATGTAATAGTTAAACTGCGGGGAAGAGTTATCGCGATAGTACTTGCTGACCGTTTTAATAGCCGGGATGAAGTTGAACTGGTCGCGTCGGCAACACTGCCAGACTATGTCTTATTTCCCGATCGCGAAGGAACCGTAAGAGGCGCTGGCACAGCAGCAGTCAGAGAGCTAAGCCGATATTTACAGCAACAGGGTGCCAGAATATTATTCTCTGAAGTCATTACTCAGCCCTCGGCTCGAGTCAAACAGAAGGTTGGTTTTAATTTTAAGAATGAATTTTAAATTATATGGGTCAAAAAATAGCCCATAAATTGTATGGGCTATTTTTGAAGATGAGATCTATTTACCCGCTCTCTTACTCAACCAAAACCTTCTTTGGCAGATGCACTTTCACATCGCTATTAATATCATTACGCAGATAAATCCCCAGCAACAATCCTACCAGCGATAACAACAGCATGTAATAGGCCGGGGCCATCGGTGTCATTTTCATTAATAGGGTCACCACAATCGGTGTCAGACCACCAAAAATGGCGTAGGCCACATTGTAAGAGAAGGATATTCCCGTAAAACGGACCTCTGCCGGGAATGCACGGACCATCACATAAGGTACCGCACCGACAATGCCGACACAAAATCCGGCCATCATATAATGCGTAATGAGTTGAGTTGGATCAGTCAAATTTGTGTGGTAGAACGACCATGTGGATGCCGCCAGCATCAGGCTGCCAACAATAAAGGTTTTACTGGCACCGAAACGGTCAATGACCAGCCCGGCAATCACACAGCCAAACACCAATGCGACAATCGCCAAACTATTGGCCTGCAATGCCAGCGCGGGCAGTACGCCGAACTGCTTTTGTAAATACGTCGGGGTCATCAGGATAACCACCACGATCCCGGCAGAGAGCAACCAGGTCAGCAGCATGGAAACAAACACTTCTTTCTTATGATTAACCACGACAGATTTCAGCGGTAACTCTTCAGCCAAGGCTTTACGTGCCTGCATCTCTTTAAAGATAGGTGTTTCTTGCAACCAACGGCGCAGATACATCGCGAACAGGCCAAAAATTCCCCCCAGGAAGAATGGTACACGCCAGCCGCCATCTAAAATAGCCTGAGGACTTAAGGTGGTATTCATGGCGGTAGCCACCAGCGACCCCAGCAAGATCCCCGCGGTCAGACCCGCAGTTAACGTGCCACAAGCGATCCCGATACGCCGACGCGGTACATGTTCAGCCACGAAAACCCATGCTCCGGGGACTTCGCCGCCAATTGCCGCCCCTTGTAACACCCGCATTAACAGCAACAGTAATGGCGCAGCAATACCGATCGAAGCGTAAGTCGGCAACATACCGATCGCCAACGTGGGTAAGGCCATTAACAAAATACTGAGAGTAAACATCTTTTTACGGCCAACAAGATCACCAAAATGCGCCATGATGATGCCGCCTAATGGGCGAGCCAGATAACCGGCCGCAAAAATACCGAATGTCTGTACCTGGCGCAGCCACTCAGGCATATCTACCGGGAAGAAAAGATCGCCGATAACCGCAGCAAAGAAAACGAAAATAATGAAATCATAAAATTCCAAAGCGCCCCCTAATGCAGCTAGAGTGAGCGTTTTATAATCTTGCTTATTCAATCGACGGTTAGGATTATGCTCTTGAGCAACATGCGGTTGCGATAAGTCGACTTGAGATGAATTGTGTTCTTGAGACATATGACACCGTAATAAACCAGAGTTGGGGAAGAAAAATATTTTCAGCTTTTTGTAAAGTTAATAGGACTATACCGTACAAAATTCCCCACACGGTTAGAATGGTGCCTTATGTTGTAAAAAGTTTTAATTTAGCTTTTTATATCGACAATGGCATTCTTCGGGCGAAAAGCCGCTACCACTTCAGCATTGGTCTCTATATAAGGCCCATCCAGTAGTTGAATGCAATAAGGCACACTGGCAAAAATACCGGCAACCACCACGTTCGCCTCGGCGTCTTTCACGCCTTCAAGCGTCTCTTTGATTGATTTAGGCTGTCCCGGCAAGTTGATGATCAATGCCTGCTTGCGGATAACCCCTACCTGACGGGATAAAATAGCGGTGGGAACGAAATGAAGGCTGATTTGACGCATTTGTTCGCCAAAACCTGGCATTTGCCGATCCGCAATTGCCAGCGTGGCATCAGGGGTAACATCACGTCTCGCCGGGCCGGTACCGCCAGTGGTCAGCACCAAATGGCAGCCCATTTCATCGACTAACTCACACAATGTCTGCTCAATCAGAGTTTGCTCATCGGGGATAAGACGAGTTTCTATTTCAAAAGGGGTGGTTAACGCACTTGCCAGCCACTCTTCCAGTGCCGGAATGCCTTTATCTTGATATACCCCACTTGACGCCCGATCAGAGACGGAGACTAAACCTATACGTAATGTATTCATGCGACTACCTCGACGAAATGCCTGTTATCCAGGGCGAATAATAGCATATCCAACATAATTAACGTGGGGGGAGCAGCACAAACCTGGCCAGCTAACAGGCAATAAAAAAGGCGGCTTACGCCACCTTTTATCAGACATACCGCTCGAATTACAGCAGGTCAGAGATCATTTTCTCAAGTTTGCCTTGGTCGATAGCAAACTTACGGATACCGTCAGCCAGTTTATCGATAGCCATAGGGTCCTGATTATGCTGCCAGTAGAACTCAGCTTCGGTCAGTGGTGCAGGCTTCGCCTGAACTTCACCGGTATAAGCGAGTTTACGCTCGATCGGGCCTTCGCTTTCTGCCAGTTCTTTCAACAGAGAAGGTGCGATAGTTAAGCGATCACAACCCGCCAGCTCAATGATTTCACCCAGATTACGGAAGCTTGCGCCCATCACCACAGTGCTATAACCGTGTTTTTTGTAATACTGATAAATCTCGGTTACTGAAACGACACCTGGATCTTCGTGTGGCGCGAACTCTTTTTTGTCGCCATTGGCTTTGTACCAGTCAAGAATACGGCCAACAAACGGTGAAATCAGGAATACACCCGCTTCAGCACAAGCACGCGCCTGAGCGAAGGAGAACAGCAGAGTCAGGTTACAGTTAATGCCTTCTTTTTCCAGTTGTTCCGCAGCACGGATACCCTGCCAGGTCGAGGCCAGTTTGATCAGAATACGATCATTGCTGATGCCAGCTTCGTTATACAGTTTAATCAGGCGCTTGGCTTTTGCCACGCTGGCAACGGTGTCATAGGAAAGACGAGCATCAACTTCGGTAGAAATGCGCCCTGGGATCAGTTTCAGAATTTCCAAACCGATATTCACAGCCAATTTGTCAGTGGCATCAACAATCTGCTGAGCATGGTCACTGCTTTGCTCGCGTGCCCAGGCAATGGCTTCATCGATCAGTTTGCGATATTCAGGAATTTGAGCCGCATTCAGGATAAGTGATGGGTTAGTGGTTGCATCTTGCGGCTGGTACAGCTTCATTGCCGCGATATCCCCGGTATCTGCTACTACAGTGGTAATTTGACGTAGGGAAGTAAGTTTATCGGTCATGTTGTCGTTTCTCGTCGTTTGTGCATGAACTTTTGGCATGTCAAAACTGTTCATTTCCTAAAGAACGCATGTTCTCAAGAATCTGTTTTCTCAAGCTGCTTTCTGCTCTTTCGAAATGTTAGCCATTTCGCAATAGTGGCTATCTGGACGCACTGCCTTGTCTTGATAATAACATGCGTAAGCCTTGGTGCAAGGCAGTTAAACTGATTAAAAAAAGCGCAAAGACAGGCTTTTTGCTTAGCAACCGTTTTCGCCGTGCAAAACAGCCAGAATCCGGTTGGTTAATAGCAATTTCGTCCATTCTTATCGTGCTGAGACGATTTAGCCAAGCTCTATCATCGCAGACAACCCTACAACGTCATGTCCGATGGGGATACCTATCTTAGCAATCGCCCAATCTTTTTTTGCTGACGTGCGCTTTTTGCTACAGTGTCTTATTTAAATATACCCTAAATAATTCGAATGGCAGAAAGACGGCAAGTGAGTGAATCCTCAGGAGCTTACATAAGTAAGTGACTGAGGTGAACGAAAGTAGCCAACGCACNTGCCGCTTGAAGTATGACGGGTATTAACAGGATATCGTTATGCTTATTATTATCTCTCCGGCTAAAACCCTTGATTATCAAAGTCCATTAGCGACCAAGAAGTTTACTCAGCCTGAAATGTTGGATAAGTCACAAGTGCTTATTGAGATTTGTCGTGAGCTGACGCCAGCCCAAATCAGCCGTCTGATGGGGATTAGCGACAAGCTGGCCGGTTTAAATGCTGCCCGCTTTAGCGACTGGCAGCCTGATTTTACCCCGGACAATGCACGTCAGGCGATTTTGGCTTTTAAAGGTGATGTCTATACCGGCATGCAAGCACAGAATTTCAGCGCCGCCGATTTTGATTTTGCGCAAAAGCATTTGCGCATGCTCTCTGGCTTGTACGGCCTGTTACGCCCGCTGGATTTAATGCAACCTTACCGCCTGGAAATGGGGATTAAGCTGGCTAATCCGCGCGGCAAAGATCTCTATTCGTTCTGGGGTGACCAGATAACTGAAAAACTGAATCAGGCATTGGAGCAACAAGGTGATAATGTGCTGATTAATCTGGCCTCTGATGAATATTTTAAAGCGGTTAAACCGGCCAAACTGGCAGGCTCACTGATTAAACCGGTATTTTTGGATGAGAAAAATAGTAAATACAAAATCATCAGTTTCTATGCCAAGAAAGCCCGTGGCCTGATGAGCCGCTTTATCATCCAGAATAAGTTAACCAAACCAGAACAACTGGTTGATTTCAATCTGGAAGGCTATGAGTTTGATGCCGGGCTGTCGGCAAAAAATGAACTGGTGTTTAAGCGCGCTGAGCAGTTTTAACAACTTCAAGTAGAAAAAGCATTACCCTAAGTAATTGGTGTTGCAGCCAGGCAGCAAACGAACACATCCCGATGAGCTTACTCAGTCAAGTAAGTGATTCGGGTGAGTGAGAGCGGCTAACAACGCTGCAACACCAAGTAAGACGGGTAATTACTTTGGCAAAGCCATCAAGAAAGCCCGCAATTGCGCAAAATCGGCTGGTAAATCATGGGATAACAAAGGCAGTTGCGCCCGAACAGCCAGTGGTTTCGGCAACGGAAGTTCCTGGCCGAGGATCTCTTCCACGCTCTCTTTGAATTTCGCCGGATGAGCGGTACCGATGAACAACCCAAACTCACCGTCCTGCAACTGATCACGCAAGACACGATACGCAATCGCCGCATGAGGTTCAGAGATATAACCCAGCTCCGCCAGCTCACGCATGGTCTCTTTGGTCACTTCATCACTCACCGCACCGTGGCCTAAATCCTTCAACTGCCAGATTTTACGGCGATATAATTCTTCAACACGTGGCCAGTTATTCGGTTGGCTGACATCCATCGCATTCGAGAGCGTCGCGACGGTGGGTTTTGGCTGCCACTGGCCGTTAACCAGGAAGCGCGGCACTGTGTCGTTGGCGTTGGTTGCAGCAATAAAGCGCTTAACCGGCAAACCTAATGATTTCGCTAACAGCCCGGCGGTCAAATCACCAAAGTTACCACTGGGTACCGAGATAACCAGTTGATTACGTGCTTCTTGTGGCAACTGGGCTACCGCTTCAAAGTAATAGCAGATTTGTGCCAATAAGCGGCTGATGTTGATCGAGTTGGCGGAGTTTAGGCTCAGTTCCTGCTTCAGCTCTTCATCATCAAAGGCCTGTTTCACCAAGGCCTGGCAGGCATCAAAATCGCCCTCAATTGCCACGGTGTGGATATTGCCACCTAATGTGCAGAACAGTTTTTCCTGCAAGGGGCTGATTTTGCCACGTGGGTAGAGAATAACCACCCGCACGTTTTTCAGGCCATAGAATGCATGTGCTACCGCCGCCCCAGTGTCACCGGAAGTCGCCGTTAAGATTGTCACCGGCTGATCACCCGCCACTTCAGCCAACATTTGCGCCATAAAACGCGCGCCGAAATCTTTAAACGCGAGTGTCGGGCCGTGGAACAGCTCCAGTGCGGCGATATCATTCTCAACCTGAGCCACGGGTGCCGGGAATTCAAATGCGGCCTGAACGCGTTTGGTTAAGGTTTCAGGGGCAATCTCACTGCCAATAAAAGCAGACAGAATACGGCTACTGCGGGTAACAAAATCCAGATCCAGCAGTTTATCAATTTCTGTCAGTTCAAATTCTGGCAATTCCAGTGGGAAGAACAACCCCTGATGCTTACCCAGGCCTTGTTTGATCGCTTGCGCGAAGCTGACCTGCTCGTTGTGATCTTTAAGGTTATACAGTTTCATGCGTTATCCCAGTAGTCGTGCGCCTGCGGTATCCAGACGGCAAATATGAACAAAACCTTCGTCGTTTTGCAGGTAATGATTTTGTAGCCAGCCCGCCATGCGTTGTGCGGTTTCATGATCATTGCAGACAGCAAATAGCGTCGGGCCAGAGCCGGAAATACCACAAGCCAATGCACCAATATCATGTGCGGCTTGGCGGGCGGCAGCAAAGCCCGGCAACAGTTGGGTGCGGTAAGGTTCGGCGATAACATCTTTCATCATCTTAGCGGCCAAATCAGGTTGCTGAGTGTGACAAGCGTGAATGAATCCAGCCAAATTACGGCCATGAGCGATACAATCCTGACGGCGATATTGCGCCGGTAAAATGGCGCGCGCTTCAGCGGTCGAGACCTTAATACCCGGATACGCCATGACCCACAGCCAATCATCAAAGCCGGGAACGTTCTGGCTGATGTAACCTTCCTGTTCGAGGATCAGTTGCATCCCACCCAGATAGCAAGGTGCAACATTATCATAATGCACACTGCCGGAAACACGCCCTTCCAGCTCCCCCATCAGGCCGAGTAACGTGACTTTATCCAGTGGCTTGCCACAGAACTCGTTCATCGCCATTAACCCGGCAACCACCGAACAAGCACTGGAACCTAGCCCAGAACCAATCGGCATATTCTTTTCCAGCACCATCGCCACCGGGATCTGTTTGCCCATTTCGTGACAAAAACGCTCCCAGCATTGATAAACAATATTCTCTTTCGGGTCATCAGGCAGTTTGCTGACAAAGCGGCCTTCATTGCGCAGACTGAAACGGTCTGCCGCCGTCACGCTGACACAATCGCCGAGTAAGGTGCCATCTAGCGGCGAAACCGCCGCACCCAACACATCAAATCCAACGCTGACATTGCCAATCGATGCCGGAGCATAGATCTTAACCATATTTAAACTCCCAACTTCCAGGATAATGTGCGTAAAAGATCGGCGAATACCCCGGCAGCAGTCACGTCATTACCCGCACCGTATCCGCGCAGCACCAACGGAATAGGCTGATAATAGTGGGTATAGAAAGCCAACGCATTCTCACCATTTTTAACTTTATACAGCGGGTCGTTACCGTCAACAGCATCCATTCTGACGATACAACGCCCTTCTTCGATAACCCCAACATAACGCAGCACTTTGCCCTGCTCCGCCGCATTCGCCACCAAACGGGTAAACTCGGCATCCAGTGACGGCAAACGCGCCAGGAAGCTATCTACATCACCAGAAGCATCAAAACTGGCTGGCAGAACGGATTCAACTTCAATATCCGTCAACTCAAGTTTGTAACCTGCTTCACGGGCCAAGATCAACAATTTACGCGCCACGTCCATGCCAGAGAGGTCATCGCGTGGGTCAGGTTCAGTGTATCCCATCTCCCTGGCTTGCAAGGTTACCTCTGACAATGTCATCCCTTCATCCAGCTTGCCGAAGATAAACGACAGCGACCCTGACAGAATGCCAGAAAAACGCATCAGTTCGTCACCGGCATTGAGCAGATTCTGTAAGTTTTCGATTACCGGTAAACCAGCACCCACGTTAGTGTCATACAGGAATTTGCGACAAGATTTCGCCGCCGCCGCACGCATCTGACGGTAGTAATTCATCGACGAGGTGTTGGCTTTCTTATTTGGCGTCACAACATGGAAACCATCGGCCAGGAAATCAGCATATTGATCGGCAACAGCCTGACTGGAAGTACAATCGACAATCACCGGGTTGAGCAAGTGATACTCTTTTACCAACCGAATCAGACGGCTTAAGTTAAATGGCTCCTTCACCTCAGCCAGTTCCTGACGCCAGTTATCCAACGCAATGCCATGGACATTGGTCAGCATGGCTTTGGAATTAGCAATACCACACACCCGCAGATCGATATGGCGCTGTTTCAACCACGGCTGCTGACGATAGATTTGTTCGATTAATGCCCCACCGACACCGCCAACACCTATTACAAACACTTCAATCACTTGGTCAGTGTTAAACAGCATTTGATGGCAGACACGCACACCGGTGGTAACCGCATCATTACTCACCACCACCGAAATAGAGCGCTCAGACGAGCCTTGCGCAATCGCAATGATATTAATATTGGCACGCGCCAACGCCGAGAAGAAGCGAGCGGAGATGCCACGCAATGTGCGCATACCATCACCCACCACGGAGATAATCGCCAGATGCTCCATCACATCCAGGGGTTCCAAGAGGCCATCTTTCAATTCCAGATAGAACTCATCTTCCAATGCTCTACGGGCACGCTCTAGCTCCCCCTGCGGCACACAGAAGCTAATGCTGTATTCAGAAGAAGACTGGGTGATAAGTACCACTGAAATGCCGCTGCGTGACATCACCGCAAAGACACGGGCAGCCATACCGACCATGCCTTTCATCCCCGGACCTGAGACGTTAATCATCGCCATGTTATTCAGGTTGGTGATACCTTTGACTGGGAAGCCATCATCACTGCTTTCCCCGCCAATTAGGGTGCCAGGTGCCTGTGGATTAGAGGTGTTTTTAATCAGGCAAGGGATCTGGAACTGGGCAATGGGGGCGATAGTGCGGGGGTGAAGAACTGAAGCGCCAAAATAGGACAGCTCCATCGCCTCTTGGTATGACATCGATTTCAGTAAACGGGCATCGGGTACAGTACGCGGGTCACAGGTATAAACCCCATCAACATCCGTCCAGATCTCACAACAATCAGCACGTAAACAAGCAGCCAGCACTGCGGCTGAATAGTCGGAGCCATTACGCCCCAGCACCACTAACTCACCTTTGTCGTTACCGGCAGTGAAACCTGCCATCAAGATGATGTGGTTGGCCGGAATGCTGCTGGACCCGATACGGCGGGTAGATTCCGTGATATCAACAGTGGATTCGAGGTAATGGCCTTGCGCCAGCAACTTCTCGACCGGATTAATCACAGTAACCGGATAACCTTTGGCCTGAAATAGCGCCTCCATGATTGCAATGGAGAGTTTTTCGCCACGGCAAATGATTGACGCATTGATGCTATCCGGGCACTGGCCGAGCAATGAGATACCATGCAGGACATGTTTGAGTTGCGCAAACTCATGCGCCACCAGCGCTTTCAAGCGTTCATAGTCAAATCCAGGTTGAGTGTCGGCCAACCCGCGTAACAGCTCGGAAAAAATCCGCTCCGCATCGCTGATATTCGGCGAGATATCTTGCCCTGCGACCATTTTGTCGATCATCGCAACCAGATGATTGGTAATTTTAGCGGGAGCGGATAACACGGTAGCCACTTGTCCCTGACGTGCATTACTTTCGATGATATCGGCAACACGCATAAAGCGTTCTGCATTTGCTACTGATGTCCCGCCAAATTTCAACACTCGCATTTCTGATTCTCTCCCGCTTTCGCGCTTTTTTTATCGCAAACTTTTTTTGCAAAGATTTGATTGAAAAAAAAAGCCCGCACTGTCTAGGTGCGGGCTTTTTTCTGTTGTTTCCTGTACGCGTCAGCCCGCCCCGTAACCAGTGGTTTCGGTGGTGGTAATAATTGTTGTGTTCAGGCTGATATATCGCATGTCGTCTGTCTGTCTCATAAATGAAGCTGTCCCTCTATTGGTTAAAGCAATCGCCCCCTCAAGTCAAATTTTTTCATCCAATTCCCTAAAGAAACGCCCCCACCCACAATGGGCAATCAACTAATTCAATGGGGGTAATCAGCAGATACAAATAAAAAATCCCGCGATATACCAGATAATAAATCTGTAATGTTAATTTTAATCACTACTATCCACTGTAAGATTTTTTTTCGACTAAATGACAGAAAACACGCCAACGGACAATTGATAGGATCGCGATAGCAAAATCCAATTGAAGACATAAAATGGCAAATTAATCATCATTGATTTGCATGAGTGACTTAAAAAACAACAAATATGAAAAGTTTCCTCTATTACTTTACATTTAACTAACATTGACGATAATTCTTCTTATGCTTTTAGGCGAAATAGGGCGCTGACAAGAAAAATCCCTTCATGGCTGTAATGCTGAA
>NZ_JAZGQA010000140.1:0-11637 GCF_048593855.1 Yersinia sp. 2542 StPb PI | reverse complement strand
ACTAATTTTCTCATACGAGTGCCTAATATTTCGGTGTCTATTATGCTTACTGTAACGGACTATTTTGGTATTACTACTTATGTGTGTCAGAGATTTTATCTCTGGCCTCATTTTTTTATCTTCCCATTTCAATTTGTAACTCAAAACAATGAAATTTCCTGGTAAACGCAAATCTAAGCACTACTTTCCGGTGAATGCCCGTGACCCTTTATTGCAACCGGCGCAGACTGAAAATGAAGTGAGTACCTCTTATATCGTTGGCATTGACCAGACGTTGGTTGATATTGAAGCCAAGGTCGATGAGAGCTTTATTGCGCGTTATGGTCTGAGCCAAGGGCACTCTTTAGTGATTGAAGATGATATCGCTGAAAACCTTTATCAGGAACTAACTGCTAATGGGTTGATTACTCATGAGTTTGCTGGCGGTACCATTGGTAATACCTTACACAACTATTCTGTCCTTGCTGATGATCGTTCCATCCTGTTGGGCACCATGTGTAGCAATATTAAGATCGGTAGTTATGCCTATCGCTATCTGTGTAATACCTCAAGTCGCACTGATCTGAATTATTTGCAGGCAGTTGATGGTGCTATTGGCCGCTGCTTTACTTTGATTAGTGATAATGGTGAGCGGACTTTTGCTATCAGTCCCGGGCAAATGAATCAGCTACGTCCTGAAAGTATTCCTGAAGATGTGATTGCAGGTGCTTCTGCTCTGGTGCTGACTGCTTATCTGGTGCGTTGTAAGCCGGATGAACCGATGCCTGCGGCCACAATGCAAGCCATCAGCTATGCGAAGAAACATGATGTTCCTGTCGTGATGACCCTAGGCACGAAATATGTTATTGCAGATAATCCGCAGTGGTGGCGCGATTTTCTCAACGAGCATGTCTCTATATTAGCGATGAATGAAGATGAGGCTTATGAACTGACGGGCTTGAATGATCCGTTGATGGCTTCTGATATGGCACTGAATTGGGTAGATTTAGTGCTTTGTACTGCGGGTCCTAATGGGCTTTATATGGCGGGATATACTGAAGAGGCAAATAAGCGCCAAACACAGCATCCATTATTACCTGGCGCTATCGCAGAATTTAACTTGTATGAATTTAGCCGGGCAATGCGGCAAGAGCATTGTGGCCATCCGTTACGTATCTATTCTCACATTGCCCCTTATATGGGCGGGCCAGAGAAGATAATGAATACCAACGGGGCAGGGGATGGTGCATTATCCGCTGTGCTACATGATATTGCGGCGAATGGCTATCATCGTAATAATGTTCCGAACTCTAGCAAACATGTGCGTAGTTACCTTAGCTACTCCTCGCTGGCACAAGTGTGTAAATACGCCAATCGGGTCAGTTATCAGGTATTGAATCAACATTCGCCGCGTTTAACACGTGGCTTGCCTGAACGGGAAGATAGTTTAGAAGAGTCGTACTGGGAACGATAATATAGCCATCATCTTTCAAGCTGCAGGTGTGTTGGCTGCTCGCCTTACTCGGCCCATTCTTGGGCCGAGTAAGGCGAGGCCGCTGCAAGCAGCGTTCAAATCTGCTCCCGGCAGATTTGTCACCCCAGTCACTTACCGGTGTAAGCTCATCGGGATTTTCTTGCTTGCCGCCTTCCTGCACCTTGAAATCTATTGGATAGAGAACTTCAGTTATAAACACAGATATAATTTTAAATTGGGCAAACTGGCATTTTATCTTCTTCAGTCAGCGTTTCTATTTTCAGCATATTAAGCATGCTGTTGGCGATTTCGCGCTCCCCCATAACAACCTGGTTAGCGCCACGGTCTGAGATATAAACCACTTCATCGTCATAATGGGCGCGGGCGATTATCTCAAGGTCTGGCCGCTTAATTCTGGCTGATGCGACTATTTCACCGGCTTCGTAGCCATTTGGTATGGTCAGCAATAACCAACGGGCGCAATCCAGGCGCGCCAGTGACATAATATCTGCGCTTGCAGCATTACCTAATACCGCATTAATACCTTGTTCACGGAGTGCTTCCACTCGCGGGCGCGAATTTTCTACGACGACCAGCGGGATGCCTTCCGCATTAAGTTTTGCCCCTAATAAGCTGCCAACCCGGCCATATCCCACCAATAATGCATGATTGCATAAATCTACAGGTATCTGTTTTTCCTCTTCTACCGCCTCTTCCAGAATAAGATCTTCCATCGTCTCATTCTTGGCTAAATAGCGATCTAGCAAGGTGAAAAGTAACGGGTTGAGCATAATAGACAGAATCGCTCCCGCCAGTACCAGATTACGGCCATGTTCAGACATTAAACCAAGAGAAATACCCAGCCCCGCCAGAATAAAGGCGAACTCCCCAATTTGGGCCAGGCTAACGGAAATGGTGAGTGCTGTGCGTTTTGAGTGGCCAAACAGCCGCACCAGGATGAAAGCCGCCACCGATTTACCGAAGATAATGATGGTCAATGACGCTAACACTGCTAATGGTTCTCGTAGCAAAATCATCGGATCGAATAACATGCCGACTGAAACAAAGAACAGCACGGCAAAGGCATCACGCAGCGGCAAGGTATCTTGCGCGGCACGGTGGCTCAGCTCAGATTCGTTTAATACCATTCCGGCGAAGAATGCGCCGAGAGCAAATGATACGTCAAACAACCCTACAGCACCGTAGGCTATCCCAAGCGCCAAGACTAAGACTGCCAGAGTAAAGAGTTCTCGCGAGCCAGTACTGGCTGTTTTAGCCAGTATCCAGGGCACCAGCCGGCGGCCGACGACAATCATTAAGGTTATGAAGGCGATCACTTTACCAATAGTAATCGCTAGCTCTGTAAACAGTTGGCTCAGACTCGTGGTTTCGTTGCCCATGACTCCGGCAAATGCGGGTAATAACACTAATGTCAGTACCATTGCCAAATCTTCAACAATCAACCAGCCGATAGCAATCTGCCCTCGCTGACTATCAATCAGTTGCCGTTCTTCCAGTGCGCGCAGTAATACCACGGTACTGGCGGTTGACAGACATAACCCAAAGACCAAGCCGGTGACTAAATCCCAGCCTAATAAATGAGACAAGCCCATACCTAGCAGAGTAGCAACGGCTATTTGTGTCACGGCTCCGGGGATGGCGATTGCTTTTACTGCGAGGAGGTCTTTAAGCGAGAAGTGAAGTCCGACACCAAACATCAACAAAATGACACCGATTTCAGCCAGTTCGGGAGCTAATGATGTATCAGCAACAAAACCCGGCGTGAATGGCCCGGCAAGCACCCCTGCGGCAAGGTATCCCACCAGTGGTGAGATGCGTAGGCGGTGGGCCAGGGAACCCAAGAGGAAGGCGAGAACAAGGCCTCCGACGATCGTGGTGATTAAGGGTGTTGAGTGGTGCATCCAGACTCCTTCTCGTTATACCCGCCATCTTTCAAATTGCAGGTGTGTTGGCTACGTTTATTACTTGGCCCATCTCTGCGAGGCCGCTGCAAGGAGCGTTTAAATCCATTCCCGACAGATTTGTCACGCGCTTGCCGCCTTTTGGATGAGTATTGGGATATGTGGAGCAGCAAGCATTTCACAGCAATAACATCAGTTTATTGTATTTATGCGATCAATGCGCGATAAAAATTCATTTTTTATCGATAAAAGTCTGGTTTGGCATGGAAATTGTTTGAAGTGGTTGTTTGTGGGGGACTTGCTGTTTTTGTCACGATTACACAGGGGACTCTCCCGACTGAAGTGCTAGTCTCAGTCGGGATTATAAGGTTATTACTATTACTTATCTTCTATATTGGGCAATAAGGCAGTAAATATCCCCAGTAATGGCAGGAATGCACATATTTGGTAAACCAGCTCAATACTGGTTAAATCAGCAACATACCCTAGTACAGCCGCACCTAACCCACCCATACCGAAAGCAAAACCGAAGAATAGACCGGATACCATCCCCACTTTCCCTGGGATCAACTCCTGGGCATACACCAGTATTGCAGAGAAGGCTGATGCGAGGATGACGCCAATGATTACGGTTAAAACCCCCATCCAATACAACGAAGCATAGGGTAAAATAAGGGTAAATGGCGCTACACCCAGTATTGACCCCCAAATAACATATTTTCGCCCTATCCGATCACCAAGAGGGCCGCCAATTATGGTGCCAGCGGCGACTGCGAATAAGAACACAAATAAATGTATCTGGGCGTTTTGTACTGAAACACCGAACTTATGCATCAAATAAAAGGTGTAATAGCTGCTAATGCTGGTCAAGTAGAAGTATTTAGAGAATATCAGCACCATTAAAATAACTAACGTCTTAATAACCGTCTTTTTAGGCAGTAATTTTGCCGATGAGGTTTTTATCACTTTGCCATGTGTTGCTCTTTGCTGTTGCTGATACCACTTACTGACTTGCAATAGCACCACAATGGCCAGTAAGGCTGCGAGAGAGAACCAGCCAACATTGCCTTTACCATAAGGAGCAATAAGAATTGCAGCTAATAGTGGGCCGAGAGCGCTACCGAAGTTGCCACCGACTTGAAAAACTGACTGAGCCAGGCCATGGCGACCACCGGATGCCATGCGCGCGACCCGTGATGACTCAGGATGGAATACCGATGAGCCGGTGCCAACCAGCGCTGCTGCCAATAAAACCACAGGGAAAGTGGTTGCCACCGCCAGCAGCAATATGCCTGATAAGGTAAAACCCATACCAATAGGCAAAGAGTAAGGTTGAGGGTGCTTATCGGTATACAGCCCTATCAGGGGTTGCAGTAGTGATGCAGTAAGCTGGTAAGTGAGCGTGATTAGCCCTATCTGAGTAAAACTCAGTGAAAACTCGGCTTGTAATAAAGGATAAATCGCCAGAATCAACGATTGGATCATATCGTTGAGTAGATGAGATACGCTGATAGCCCCCAGAATAGAGAAGGATGTGCGTTTTACAGCGGCATTAACGGAGGGCTGGAATCCAGTCTCAGAACGATCGGTCATAGTGAGTATTCGCCTAATAATTTCACTGTTAATAATATGTTGGTAACGAATACATATTATGCAGATCGAATGATTTTTACTACATCTGACATAATTTGATATATATTCCAAAGTTATGAAATTCATGCATACATAATCACACTACAATGCTTACTGCGTCACGGTATGGTGTTGATTTATCGTGCTATTGATATGCATTACACTCTTTTCACTCATTAAATCGGTATTTATCAGGCCGGTTTTTAACGACTACATGGAGATTTGCCATGCGTTTTTCATTACCGACCACAGCATGTGCCTTGGCTGTGTCGCTGGCGTTTGCACCGGGATGGGCTGCTGCCTGGGAAAAAGATAAAACTTACGATATCACTATATTGCACACTAATGATCACCATGGGCATTTCTGGCAAAACGATCACGGCGAATATGGTTTAGCGGCACAGAAAACTGTCGTTGATAGTATTCGCAAACAAGTTGCAGCCGAAGGCGGAAGTCTACTACTGCTGTCAGGTGGGGACATCAACACCGGTGTGCCTGAGTCTGATTTACAAGATGCGGAGCCTGATTTTCGTGGTATGAATCTGGTCGGTTATGACGCGATGGCCATCGGCAATCACGAATTTGATAATCCATTGAGTGTGCTGCGACAACAAGAGAAATGGGCAACTTTCCCATTGTTATCGGCCAATATCTACCAGAAAAGCACGCAACAGCGGTTGTTTAAGCCTTATGCCTTGTTTGATAAGCAAGGGGTGAAAATTGCGGTAATTGGTTTAACGACCGATGACACTGCCAAGATCGGGAATCCCGAGTATTTCACGGATATTGAATTCCATGTCCCGGCCGCTGAAGCAAAACAAGTCGTCGATCAACTGCGAAAGACCGATAAGCCTGACATTATCATCGCCGCTACCCATATGGGGCATTACGATGATGGCAAGCATGGTTCGAATGCTCCAGGTGATGTAGAGATGGCTCGCAGCCTCCCCGCAGGCTATTTAGATATGATAGTGGGTGGTCACTCGCAAGATCCGGTTTGTATGGCCAGTGAGAACCATAAGCAGGCTGATTATGTTCCCGGTACACCTTGTGCGCCTGNTCGTCAGAACGGGACCTGGATTGTTCAAGCTCATGAGTGGGGTAAATATGTTGGTCGTGCTGATTTTAAATTCCGCAATGGTGAGTTGAAACTGGTGAGTTATCAGTTAATTCCAATCAATTTAAAGAAAAAAGTTGAGAAGGCTGATGGTAGCAGTGAGCGGGTCTTTTATACCCAGGAGATTGCGCAAGATCCATCGATGCTGAAGCTACTTACGCCTTTTGAAGAGCAAGGTAAGGCGCAGTTGGATATTAAAGTTGGCAGTGTCAATGGCAAGCTAGAAGGTGATCGTAGCAAGGTTCGTTTCGAACAAACCAACCTGGCGCGGATGTTATTGGCTGCGCAAATGGAACGAGCGGGTGCAGATTTCGCGGTGATGAGTGGTGGTGGGGTGCGTGACTCTATCGATGCCGGTGATATCACGTATAAAAATGTGCTTAAGGTCCAGCCATTTGGTAATACCTTGGTTTACGCCGATATGAAAGGCAGCGAGGTCGAGAAGTATCTGGCCGTGGTGGCGAATAAAAAAGTCGATTCAGGTGCTTATGCACAATTTGCCAATGTCAGCCTGGTCGCTGATGGTAATGGCGTCAGTGACGTGAAAATACAGGGCAAGCCATTAGATCCGAATAAAACGTATCGTCTGGCCACCCTGAATTTTAATGCATTAGGCGGCGATGGCTACCCGAAAATCGATACCTTACCGGGCTATGTGAACACCGGTTTTATCGATGCTGAAGTGTTAAAGCAGTATATTGAAAAGCACTCTCCACTGGATGCCAGTCAGTATCAGCCGAAAGGTGAGATTGTTTATAAGTAACTGTAATTAATCGGGATGAAGTTCATTTTAAGCGGTGTATTTCATCCAGATCTAAAACTCGAAAAAAACCTTCTGCAAAACTCCACTGCAAAACGGTACGCAAATTAAACAGCAATGGTGATCCATTCTTTGCCGCGGTCATCATTATATTTATCGGTCATTGCTTGGTTTTTATGGCCGAGTAGTGATTTCGTATCGATGCCTTGCTCACGATATAATCGTTCGGAAAGTGATCGCTGTTCATGGAATGTTGGCGGGGTTCCATCTTTCCATTTAATCCCGCTAGCTTCCCGTGCCGCAGTGAAATTCATTGTTATTGTTTGGTCTCGTATATTTCCTCCGCGCTTAGCTGTGGCCACTGCGTGGTGATGATGCAGTAAATAAGGGCTAACTATCCGATCCCGACACTGTGATATAACTTCTCTTAAAGTAATATTTAGTGAGTTACAGCGAAGTGATAAAGGAATTGCCAGTCTAGCCCCTGTTTTTCCCTGAACTATATGAAGATGGTCATCCCAAATATCAGAAAATTTCATGCCTGCAATATCACCAAGTCGCTGACCAGTAACGACCGCAACAAGCATTGCCCTCTGTAAGTATGGCTGCATTGTGCCGGCTTCTTTATATATAGCCTGCCACTCTTCCAGACTAAGTCGCTGCCGCTGTACTTTTGTTAGTGGCCAGTGCGGGATTATAGCCCGGAGGAACTTCACCTGCATGTTGCGCTTCTTTAAATACATCGATAATTATTCTGCGAACCACCTGAGCCATAACGAGTTGCCCCCTCTCTTTATATGGACTCAGAATATCCGCTATATCTCTTACCGTTATTTCTGGCAATAACTTGTTGCCGATAACGGATCGCATAACTTTAACTGGAGTTTTTTCTGGTTCACGGTCGATGATTTCAGCTCACCCAGTCGCTGGCGTTCTTCTTGAATTTTCCAGTAACTATCAAGCCATGCTGACACTGATAAACCCTTACCTAAATCCCGACTAATTTTATCTCTATCCGTCATTAGCTGCCCCATTTGTTGTTGAGCAAAGCGGGTATTGGCCTCAACAGCAATAGCCTTTGCCTCAACTTCGTTATCACCTAAACCATGAAATTTTCCTGATACCGGATGCTTATAACGCCAGTAGACCTTCTTGGTTCTGGCGTCCGTATAGCATGATAGACCTGGTACATCGACGCTGTACTTACGTGGTCTGCCCATCTTCCATTATCCTTTTCAGGCGGGGATCATCGTTTTGTTTAACCATTGGCTTAATTGCTATCCCGATGAACCTTGCATTTTTATCGACCCGCCAGCATTTACCCGCCTTCATTGGAGGAGGAGAGATCATGCCGCTTTTGGCATATTTTATTAGAGTGGGATAACTAGGAACTGGTTCGTCAAATTCCTCTTTTGCCCACACTGTTAAAGTCTGTGTTCTCGCCATGGTCATTCTCCACACTGTTTATTTAAAGGCCCGCCGCACACAGGCCGTGATTAAAATCATTCTGTTGCTGGTGGATCAAGCTGCACCGGCTCAGCGATGACGCCATGACGGTTTAATACACCAATAATTAATTGCCGCTTACAACCAATTGCTGGAACGTCGCGTAACTCATTTACCAGCATTGAGAAAATATGGCGCGGTAATGCTTCGGGTTTGGCTGCTGTAATAGCGGCAAGTTTCGCATCTCCTTTATACATCTCATCACGCAATGCTTGAGCTGCAGCTGTCATTACATCTAGCTGACGGCTTAACGATAGATTCTGTTCCCGTTGTGATAGCAACTCCCGCGCTATCTCAACCATGTTTTCATCAAACCAGTCTTGTAATCCATTCACCTCCATTCCGTCTGGAATTTCCAACTGAGCCTCTTCAGTAGTACCCCCAAGCCATTCCCTTGCTTGACCTAAATTCCCTTGAGTAATGCAGAAAAGAGCCGCTTGTGCACCCATCATGGTGCGATGCAGCAACCATGCATTTGATAATTCACTGGCAGCCTTATCGGTAAGCGCCGTATTCTCGCCAACCAGCTGCTGCGCCCTGGCAATGGTGTCATCTGCTACCGCGCCGGTAATACCCAAAGTCTCGGCAATCAGAGTGCAGGTATTGAGTGCTGCATCACGTTCATTTTCTAATTCAGCGATGGTATTTCTGGCGTCGGCATAACCTTCTAATACCACTGGTAGTAATTCAGACTCAGTGAAGAGAGCATTAAATTTAGGGTGTATGGCTACGTGGTCAGCGTCTGGATCTTGGAAGTTATAGATCAGGGTGTCATATGCCCCCATAAAGCGGCCAAAACCGCCATGACCCTGTACAAGTGAATCCCATGCAACGGCAATAAATGTGCGCTCTTCGTCACTGATATCTTGATCGTCAAGGCGTTCCAGAAATTACTCAGATGATTCCCTGCGCCAGCGGTCCTCTGCTGCTTCAGTTGCGTGAAATAGTTTCCAAAGAGATTCAACCTTATCTTCACTTGGCCTTGCCATTTTTACCGTTATTGTTTTAGACATGATTTTCCCCTTAGCGTCTGTGGGCAGTACGTAGGCGTTGAAATATTTCCCCCGCAATAATTCTTTCCTCACCCAGATCACACGCCACAAAATATTCGTGCGCTGCTGTTACTGCTTCCTGATGCTTAGCGAAAAACACCATTTTTAATGCTTCAAGATGGCAACGCTCTTGGTGGGCTGATAACGCTTCGGGATCATATTCAATAGGGCGTAACCAGTAACAGACAGGGCCATCTTCTGTGTCATGAATTGAAGCCATAAACCAACCATCACCTGCTGGTGGTTTTGGTTGCCACATGCTGAGATCACAATCACCCGCTTCGTATGCCGCCTGCAATTCTTCGGCGTTTTCTTCGCATTCCATCCAGTCCAACGTACCGACGACACGGTTTAACGATTTCCATGCATCGAATTCACCTTCAACCCCAAACTCATTCCCGTTTGCAGGTACAAAATAATCAGGGTGAGTCCAGAAACCATGGCTATCACGTTCAACTGGTGCTGCTGTAATTGTCTTGATCATCACTGTTTCCTCGCATAGAGAACGCCATCAACTGGCAGACATTCGTATTCATGTGGTAGACCTTGCTGCTGAATGTCTGCCATACAGTTTTTATCATCCGGGTATACGTAGCCTTGCGGCTCGTATTGGCACGGCTGGAATGTGTAGCAAACGAGTAAAAACAGGCCGTACATCATGATTGAGTGGCCGCAGTCAGCTCATTGAGTCGTGCCGCGAATGCGACACGGATCTGGCTTGGTGTCATTGGTACTATTGCAATGTCAGCCAGGGGGATACCTTCAAACATCGGCCATTCCTTACCGTCATCGATATCCAGTTCTTGGCGTTCGGTTGCCAGCATAATCAGATCGCAGTAATGAACGACTAAAGACATTTCGGCAGGAAGCCCAAATTTTTCACGGATAGCCATATCAATCCGATGCTCAATAACTTTGTAATCGGGCAGCAGACGTTTAAGGGGGGAGGGGATATCGCCTCAAGCCAGTTTAAAGTTAGTTACCTGATAGGCAGAAAAGTATCATTCCCACTTGTTCAAGTTGTGTCAGCTAGTACATCCATGGCAGCGTTTACGGCTGTATCTATTGCATTGGCCACCCCACTCAATGCGATAACAGCTCACGGCAATTGCAAAGTTGGAGGTGGTAGCAGTGCAGCAGCGTCATTTTCATCAATATCTCTTGGCAGTGATAGCTTTGGTACTGGTTGGCAGGAAGTAAGATTGGGGGTTAATGCTGGGAATGGTGTTGATACGGCGAGTAACTTTTCAATTGATATCATAACACCTCAAACACTCTATTATCGTTTTGAAAGTGATATGACAAGCAATAAAGCTGGTTCTATTTTGATTTCAAGTTATTTATTTTAATGGGGTGTTGATATGCTCTTATATGTGCAATTCTCTGATGAAACAGAGACAACAATAATCACATGGTTTGCCTCACCACAATCATCATCTGATTTTAATTTTTTGGGTGAAGTTGAACCGTCAGATGATCGTTGGGTAGCATTCTATGACACTACCCCTGCCTTTGCTATAAACTCGATACCAAAACCATAGCATCTATAAATAGAACCAATGATGGTAAATTCGTCATTTGACTAACAATATAACTTGGGGTGTGCATCCATACGTTATATTTTTAATTTTCATCTTTGGCTCTGAATTTATTTATAATTGTTCTGGCTACTTTAGATGTGTTATTTTCTATTGCTATATGAATTAAGTAAGCTACAAAAATAGATGAGAACAGTAAGTATATAAACTTACCAAACCCTGAGGCATGTGTATATGGCTGAAATAAATTACTGTGTAATGGTATAAATGCCATTATTATAGGATGTATGAGGTATAGTGGATAGGATATATCGCCTAGAAAATTTAGGTATTTATTGTCTCTTACTCCTTTTATTTTTTCTCGGATAACAGAAGCCACTAAGAGTAAAAAACAAGCTAAACCTACGTTTGTAACTCCATGTCCCGATGCACCACCACCAAAAGTATAGAACAAAAAAACACCTAATGCTGAGTAAAATATAAAGTCACTTGCAGATTTTAATATTTCATTATCGGCACGAACTCTCATGTATATTTCACATGCAATCATTCCTAAAATAAACTCAATCAATATTGGGTTTGCCAAGTTTTTTATTAACCCTTGGATGCTATTACTTGCTGTGAAATTTAGGGGGGTGGTTGGGTTTAATGTTAAAT